>JAEWKY010000237.1 GCA_023457615.1 Actinomycetes bacterium
GTCTACGTCTGCGTCGGGCACTCGATCGGCTCGGGCATCGTGCTCGACGGCGTGCCGTTCCGCGGTCCGCGCGGCCGCGCGGGCCAGATCGGCCACGTGACCCTCGACGAGAACGGCGCGATCTGCCGTTGCGGCAACCGCGGCTGCCTCGAGACCGTCGCCGGGGGCCGCGCGCTTCTCGATCTCTTCTCGGGCATCCCGGGCATCACGCGCCTGAGCGACCTCATCGCCGAAGCCGAGGCGGGCGGCGCGGGGGCGCGCCGGGCGATCGCGGATGCCGGCAAGCACATCGGCGTCGCCGTGGGCAGCGTCGCGAACCTGCTCGACCCCGACGTCGTCGTCATCGGCGGGGAGCTCGCCCGCACCGGCGAGACCCTGCTGGCGTCGGTGCGGCACGCCGTCGAGCGGGCCGCCCTCGACGGCGCCCGCGAGCTGCAGATCGTCGCGTCGGGACTCGACGGGAGGTCCGAGCTCACGGGCGCGCTGCTCGCGTCGCTGCAGGCCTCCGACGGATCGGCTGCCGGACGCGTCCTGAGCGCGGGGTGATGCGCGACCGCCCCCGCCGGTCGGGCCCGGCCCTCGCGCTCGCGCTCGTCGCGCTGCTCCTCGCGGTCACCGGATGCGTCCAGCCCCCGACGCCCGACGCCGTCATCGCCCTGCTCCTCCCGGAGAGCGCGACCGCCCGCTACGAGCGGCTCGATCGTCCGCTCTTCGAGCAGCGCCTCGCCGTCAACGGCGACTACCGCGTCATCTACGCCAACGCCGGCGGCAGCGCGACCCGGCAGCTCGAGCAGGCGGAGTCCGCGCTCGCCGCCGGCGCCTCGGTGCTCGTCGTGAACCCCGTCGACCAGGTCGCGGCCCGCACGATCGTCGACACCGCGGCGGCGCTCGACGTGCCGGTCGTGAGCTACGACCGGCTCATCGACGGCGGGGGCGCGGCCTTCTACGTCTCGTTCGACAACGAGCAGGTCGGCACCCTGCAGGCCGAGGCGCTCGTCGACGGCATGGCCGAGCGCGGCACGCCCGCCGGCGGCGTGCTCGTGCTCGCGGGGGACCCCAACGACGCGAACACCACGCAGCTCGCGGCGGGCTTCGAGGGCGTGCTCGACGCCGCCGGCGTCGACGTGCTCGCGCGCTACGACGTGCCGGGGTGGAGCGCCGCGCGCGCCCAGGAGTGGATGGCGACGCAGGTCTCGCAGTTCGGGGAGCGCATCGACGCGGTGTACGCCGGCAACGACGGACTCGCCGGGGCCGCGATCGCGGCGCTGCGCTCGGCGGGCATCGAGACGACGCCCGTCGTGACGGGGCAGGACGCCGACCTCTCGGCGATCCGGAGGATCGTCGCCGGCACCCAGTACGCGACGGTGTTCAAGAACATCGCCATGCAGGCCCGCATCGCCGCGGACGCCGCCAAGGCGCTCGCCGCGGGGCTCGAGCCCTCGGCGTGGGCCGAGGTCGACGGCGTGCCGTCGGTCGTGCTCGACCCCGTGCTCGTGACGGCCGACGACATCGATCGCGTCATCGTGACGACCGGGCTGTACACGATCGAGGACATCTGCGCCCCCGACCTCGTCGACGCCTGCCTCGCCGTCGGTGTCCCGGCCGACCGCCTTTCTTCTAGGTTGGGGGGATGACGTCGTCGACGGAGCGGCAGGTGCCCGCTCCCGTGCTCGAGCTGCGCGGCATCTCGCGGCGCTTCGGCGCCGTCCGCGCCCTCACCGACGTCGACCTGCAGGTGCACGCGGGCGAGATCGTCGCCCTCGTCGGCGACAACGGCGCGGGCAAGTCGACCCTCGTCGGCGTGCTGTCCGGCCTCCTCGCGGCCGACGGCGGGGAGATCCGCATCGACGGCAACCCGGTCACGGTCGGGACGCCCCGGCGCGCCCGCAGCCTCGGCATCGCCGCCGTGCATCAGGACCTCGCGCTGTGCGACCCGATGGATCTCATCGACAACCTCTGGCTCGGGCAGGAGCCCACCCGCGGCGGCTTCGTCGACGAGATCGAGATGGAGCGTCGCACCGGTGAGCTGCTGCGCGGGCTCGGGGTGCGCATCCCGCCGACCCGCACGACCGTCGCCGAGCTCTCGGGCGGCCAGCGTCAGGTCGTCGCGATCGCCCGGTCGCTCGTCTCGGAGCCGCGCGTGCTCGTGCTCGACGAGCCGACCGCGGCGCTCAGCGTGACCCAGGGCGTCGAGGTGCTCAACCTCGTCGAGCGCGTGCGCGAGCGCGGCGTGGCCGTCGTGCTCGTCAGCCACCACATCGCGGACGTGCTCTCGGTCGCCGATCGCGTCGTCGTGCTGCGGCTCGGGCGCAACGCGGGGGAGTTCCGCGCGGCCGAGACGACGAGCGAGGCCGTCATCGCCGCGATCATGGGCGGTGGTGGCGGTGCTGCGGAGGCTCCCGCGCCGCGACCCCCCGCGCCGCTGCGCCGGGTCGAGGGCTCCCGATGACGCGCGAGCCGGCGGGGTCCGCTCCGCCCGCCTCGCTCGCCGCGCGCCTGAGCGCCGCGCGACTCGGCGCCAACGGCTGGAGCGCCATCCCGCCGCTCGCCGTGCTCGCCGTCGTCTGGATCGTCTTCCAGATCGCGAACCCCAGCTTCCTCTCGAGCGCCAACCTCGTGAACCTCGCGATGCAGTCGGCCGCGACGGGGCTCATCGCGCTCGGCGTCGTCTTCGTGCTCATCGTCGGGCAGATCGACCTCTCGGTCGGGGCGGTGGCGTCGCTCGCGGGGGCGATCGTCGGCATCCTCTTCGTCGGCTCCGGCTGGGACGCGATCCCCGCCATCCTCGTCGCCCTGGCGGTCGCCGCGGGCATCGGCGCGCTCTACGGCCTCATCGTCATCCGCTTCCGGGCACCCGGCTTCGTGGTCACCCTCGCCGGGCTCCTCGCCGTGCTCGGGGCGCAGGCCTGGGTGCTGCGCGGCAGCGGATCGATCGGGCTGCCGGTCGACTCCTGGCTCGTGACCTTCGCCCAGCAGGCCTACCTGCCCGACGGCGTGGCGTTCGCGCTCGCCGCGCTCGGCGGGCTCGGCTGGATGGCGGCGCGCATCGTCGCCCGCGCCCGCCGCCGCCGCGCGGGGCTGCCGTACGGACGGCTGTGGACGATCCTGCTCGGGGGCGGGGTGCTGCTGGCCGGTCTCCTGGGCGGGGTCTGGTACCTCGGACTCGGGCGGGGCGTCGGCGCCGTCTTCGTGGTCTTCCTCGGCGGCGTCGTGATCGCCGACGTCGTGCTGCGCCGCACGCGCTGGGGCCGGTCGCTGCGCGCGGTCGGCGGCGGCGAGGAGGCCGCGCGCCGGGTCGGCATCCGCACGGGCGGAGTCATGATCTCGGCGTTCATCGTCTGCTCGGTGCTCGCGGCCGTCGGCGGGCTGCTCGCCTCGGCGCGGCTCGCGGCGGCGGTGCAGGGCGGCGCGACCGACGACGTCTACCTGACGGCGATCGCGGCGGCCGTCATCGGTGGCACGAGCCTCTTCGGCGGGCGCGGCTCGGCCTGGTCGGCGCTCCTCGGGATCGTCATCATCCAGTCGCTCGGCTCGGGCTTCACCCTCCTCGCGCTCGACTCGTCGTCGCGACTGCTCATCACGGGGGCCGTGCTGCTCGCCGCCGTCATCGTCGACTCGATCGCGCGCGCCCGCCGCCGGTAGCGCATCCGCCCATCGCCGGCGCGCGACGATGGCCGAAACACGCGGGACGGTGTCGGTGCCGGGCCGCCAGACTGGGGCGGTGCACAGCGAGGGTCGGATCGGGCTGCCGTCGGCGTCGGCCCTCTACGTCGCCGCCGTGCTCGGCACCGGCATCCTCGCGCTCCCGGGTCTCGCCGCCGACGCCGCCGGTCCCGCGTCGATCCTCGCCGTCGGCATCGTGTCGCTGCTCTCGATCCCGCTCGCGGGCACCTTCGCCGCCCTCGCGGCGCGGCATCCCGACGGCGGCGGCGTCGCGACCTTCGTGCGGCTCGCGCTCGGGGCCACGGCGGCCCGGGCGGCGGCCTACCTGTTCCTCTTCGGCGCCGGCATCGGCGCACCCGTCGTCGCCGTCCTCGGCGCCGAGTACCTCGCGGCGTTCACGGGCTTCCCGCGCGCGTGGGTCGCCGTCGTCGGGATGGGGTTCTTCGTCGTCGCGCTCGGCCTCGCCTGGATCGGGCTGCGCGTCAGCAGCGGCGTGCAGCTCGGCCTCACCGCGCTGCTCGTGGCGATCGTCGTGCTCGTCGTCGCGAGCGGCGCGACGGCCGCCGAGCCGGCGAACCTCGAGCCCTTCCTGCCGCACGGCTGGGCCGGGGTCGGCATCGCGGTGAGCCTGTTCATCTGGGCCTTCTCCGGCTGGGAGGCGATCACCCACTGGGCGGGGGAGTTCCGGAACCCGCGCCGCACGATCCCGCTCGCGACCGCGATCGCGGTGGTCGTCGTCGGGGCCGCCTATCTCGCGCTCCAGGTCGTCACCGTGCTCGTCGGGGCGGGCGGCGAGGGCGTCGTGCCGCTCTACGACCTCGTCGCCCGCACGATCCCGGGCGTCGGACCCGCGATCGTGACGGCGGTCGCGATGATCGTCGTGCTCGGCGTGCTCAACGTCTACGTGCCGGCGTTCGCCAACCTCATCGCCGCCCTCGGTCGCGACGGCGACCTGCCGCGCTGGTTCGCCCGCGGGGCGGCGCCCGGAGCGACACCGCGCCGCGGACTCGTGCTCGTCGCGGCGCAGTGCTTCGTCTACCTCGCCGTCTACCTCGTGCTCGGCGCCGACCTCGAGTCGTTCGTGCTGATCCAGACCGCGTCGATGGCCTCCGTGTACCTGCTGGGCGTCGTCGCGGCGGTGCGGCTGCTCGAGCGCTTCACCGTCGGCTGGTGGATGGCCGTCGTCTCCGTCGTGCTCGTCGCGGGGCTCGTCGTGCTCTCCGGGCCGCAGCTGCTCGTGCCGCTCGTGCTCGTCGCCGTCGCGCTCGCCGTCACCGCCGTCCAGCGGCTCCGAGGAAGGAAGCAGGATGCCTGACCACCGCGCCGTCTTCGACGCCCGCATCTCGTTCGCGAACGGCGGGTCGCTCACCGCCGAGGGGTTCCGTCTCGACCTCCCGACGGGGAGCGAGAGCGAGGCGCGGATCGCCGAGCTCCTGGTCGCCCACCTCGGGCTCGCGATGGTAGCCGGCGTCGAGCTCGCGCGCCTCGAGATCGTCCAGGAGACGCACAAGGGCTCCCGGGGGATCGAGGCCCGGCCCGCCGCGGCCGCGCGGCGGATCGTCGACCTCAGCCACGCCATCCACGAGGGTCTCGTGACCTACCCCGGCCTCCCCGCCCCGACCATCACGCCGCACCTCACCCGCGAGGCGTCGCGCGGCAGGTACGCGGAGGGCACGACCTTCGCGATGGACGTCATCACGATGATCGGCAACACGGGCACCTACCTCGACTCGCCGTTCCACCGCTACGCCGAGGGGAGCGACCTCGCGGGCCTCGACCTCGCGACCCTCGTCGACCTCCCCGCGGTCGTGCTGCACCTGGACGACCTGACGACGCGGGGCATCCCGGCCGGCGTGCTGCTCGACCGCGACGTGCGCGGCGCCGCGGTGCTGCTGCACACCGGATGGGATCGCCGCTTCGGCACGCCCGAGTACGCCACGGGCTCGCCCTACCTCGAGGCGGAGGCCGTCGACCTGCTCGTCGAACGCGGCGCGGCGCTCGTCGGCATCGACGCCCTCAACATCGACGACACCGAGTCCGGCGGCGAGCGCCCCGCGCATTCCGGCCTGCTCGGCGCGGGCATCCACGTCGTCGAGCACCTCACGCGGCTCGGCGAGCTGCCGTCGTCGGGCGCGCGGTTCTCGGCCGCCCCGCCCGCCGTGCGGGGGTTCGGGACGTTCCCGGTGCGCGCGTTCGCGATCGTGCCGGACATCGGATCGCCGGACCGATAGTCTGCCGAAGGGACCCGCCACCGACGACGCCGGCGCCCCTCCTGCCGCCCCGCTCCGAGAAACGCCGCCGTGATCACCTCGCCCCTCAATGTCGTCCTCGCCCACCCCGGCGACGCGCTCTCGCGCGGCTCCCGGGTCGTCTACATCGTCGTGCTCGGCCTGCTGGTCGGCCTCGGCCCGTTCACGATCGACCTGTACCTGCCGGCGTTCCCCGTCGTGGCCGAGGAGCTCGTGGCGAGCGAGGCCGCGATCCAGCTGACCCTCACGGCGACGATGGTGGGCTTCGGGCTCGGCCAGCTCGTCATCGGCCCGTGGAGCGACAAGGTCGGCCGCCGGCTGCCGCTCATCCTCGCGACCACCGTGCACGTCGGGGCGAGCCTCGGCGTCGCCTTCGCGCCCGACATCACCTGGGTGCTCGTGTTCCGGATGCTGCAGGGCGTCGGCGCGGCCGGCGGCGGCGTCGTCGCGATGGCGACCGTGCGCGACCTGTTCGGCGGTCAGCCGCTCGTGCGGATGCTGTCGCGCCTCGCGCTCGTCACGAGCCTCGCGCCGATCCTCGCCCCCGTCATCGGCTCGCAGCTGCTCGTCCTCGTCGACTGGCGCGGCCTCTTCCTCTCCCTCGCGGGTTACGGGGTCGTCGTGGTCGTCCTCGCGGCGCTCCTCGTCGCCGAGACGCTGCCGCCCGAGCGGCGCCGCGTGAAGGGCCACAGCACGGTCGGCCAGCGTTACCGGGCCGTGCTCTCCGACCGGGTCTTCGTCGGGGTCGCCCTCATCGCGGGGCTCATGTTCTCCGGGCTGTTCGCGTACCTGTCGTCGTCGTCGTTCGTCTTCCAGGAGGTGTACGGCTTCGACGCGCAGCAGTACGGCATCCTGTTCGCGGTCAACTCGCTCGGACTCGCCGTCGCATCTCAGGTCGCCTCGCGGCTCATGCGGCGGTTCGCGCCGGCGAGGATCCTCGCCGTCTCGCTGCCGATCATGGCGGTCGCCGGCTTCGTGGCCGCGCTCTCCGCCTCCCTCGACCTCGGCCTGGCGCCGGTCGTCGCGTGCACGTTCGTCTTCCTGACCTGCGCGGGGCTGAGCTTCCCGTGCATCCAGGTCACCGCCCTGGCCCCGCACGGGGCGGAGGCGGGCACCGCCGCGGCGCTGCTCGGCGCGATCAACTTCGGTCTCGCGAGCATCGCGGCGCCCCTCGTCGGGGCCTTCGGCACCGAGACGGCGATCCCGATGGGACTCGCGATGGGCATCGCGCTCTCCGTCGCGGTCGTGCTGCTCTGGATCGTCGTGCGTCCGCAGCATGCGACGGTCGTCGCCGACACCCCGGTCGGCGCCGCGCACTGACCCGCCGCGCGGTCGACGCAAGCCCCGCCGCGTCCCCGAGCGTCCCGCTACCGTGGGGGGATGATCGCCCGCTCCGAGCTCCCCGACGTCCCGTGGCGACGGGCGGTCGCGATCGCGGCCGGCGCGGGGATCGCGGTGTCGCTCCTGCTCGGGCTGCTCGTGCGCATCCAGGTGATCGTCGACGAGGTCGACGGCGAGTGGATGGAGGAGGTGCTCGAGATGCGCGGCCCGTTCTGGGAGGCCGTGTCGCGCGGGTTCGACTTCCTCGGCGGCGGATGGTTCGCCATCTGGGCGGTGCCGCTCGCGGTCGCGATCGTGCTGCTCCTGCTGCGTCGTCCCTGGTCGGCGCTGCTGTTCATCGCGGTGTCGGCGGTGAGCGCCGGCGTCGTGCAGCTGCTCAAGGCGCTCTACGACCGGGCCCGGCCGGAGGACATCCTGCTCGAGCTCGACAACGGCTCCTACCCGTCGGGTCACGTCGCGAACGCCGCCACGATCGCCGTGCTCGCGACCGTGCTCGTCGCCCGCTGGTGGGTCGCCGTCGCGGGCGCGGTGTACGTCGTGCTCATGGCGCTCAGCCGCACCTACCTCGGCGCCCACTGGATCACCGACACCATCGGCGGCGCGCTCCTCGGCGCCTCGGTCGCCCTGCTCGGCTGGGCCGTGCTCGCCCCGCGGCTGAGGAAGGAGCGCGAGAGCCCTCGCCCGAGGGAAGGGTCTGCCGCTAGCGTCGGCACATGAGAATCCTCCTGGTCGGCGCCGGCGGCGTGGGCGACGCGATCGCCAAGATCGCGGCGCGGCGCGACTTCTTCGAGCTGATGGTCGTGAGCGACTACGACCTCGCGCGGGCCGAGCGCACGATCGCCTGGATCGCCGGCCGGCACGGCGCCGCCGACCGCTTCGTCGCGGCGCGCATCGACGCCTCCGACCCGGCGTCGGTGGAGGCCGTCGCGCGCGAGCACGGCGCGACGCACGTCATGAACGCCGTCGAGCCGAAGTTCGTGCCCACGATCTTCGCGGGAGCGCTCGCGGCGGGGGCCGACTACCTCGACATGGCGATGAGCCTGTCGGAGCCGCATCCCACGGAGCCCTACGCGAAGACCGGGGTGAAGCTCGGCGACGACCAGTTCGCGCAAGGCCCCGACTGGGAGAAGGCGGGCCGCCTCGCCCTCGTCGGCATGGGCGTCGAGCCGGGGCTCTCGGACGTCTTCGCACGCTACGCCGCCGACGAGCTGTTCTCGGAGATCGACGAGCTCGGCACGCGCGACGGCGCGAACCTCGTCGTGCGCGACGAGACCGGCGAGGAGATCTTCGCCCCGTCGTTCAGCATCTGGACGACCATCGAGGAGTGCCTCAACCCGCCCGTCGTGTGGGAGAAGGACACGGGCTGGTTCACGACGCCGCCGTTCTCCGAGCCCGAGGTCTTCGTCTTCCCCGAGGGCATCGGGCCGGTCGAGTGCGTCAACGTCGAGCACGAGGAGGTGCTGCTCATGCCGCGCTGGGTCGACGCGAAGCGCGTCACCTTCAAGTACGGGCTGGGCGACGAGTTCATCGGCATCCTCAAGACGCTGCACCAGCTGCACCTCGACTCGACCGCGCCGATCCGGGTGCGGTCGGCGAACGGCCCGGTCGAGGTCGCGCCCCGGGATGTCGTCGCCGCGGCGCTCCCCGATCCGGCGACCCTCGGCCCGCGCATGACCGGCAAGACGTGCGCCGGCCTCTGGGTCACCGGCACGGGCAAGGACGGGAAGCCCCGCGAGGTCTACCTCTACCACGTGAGCGACAACGAGTGGACGATGGCCGAGTACGAGAGCCAGTGCGTCGTCTGGCAGACCGCGCTCAACCCCGTCGTCGCCCTCGAGCTGCTCGCGAACGGCACGTGGTCGGGATCGGGCGTGCTCGGGCCGGAGGCCTTCGACGCGCGGCCCTTCCTCGAGCTCATGGCCAAGCCCGAGGCGGATGGCGGCTACGGCCAGGCGTGGGGGCTCGAGGACCGGCTGGCCTGAGTTCGCTTCTCCGGAGCTCCTGTTCGTTTCTCCGGAGGTTCCGCCCGAAAGCACCGCCAGCTCACGGAGGTCAGCAGCCGCCGGGGAGAACCTCCGGAGAAACGCACCCGCACCCTCAGCCTCGCCACCCCGCGGGATCGCGCAGGAGCCCGCGGAGCCCGAGCTCGGCCGCGCCGATGAGGAGACGGTCCTCGCCGAGGGCCGCCGGCACGATCGAGACGCCCTCGACGGCCGCCGGGATGGTCGCCGCGGTGACCGCGTCGACGAGCGCGGGCCGCTGCCAGGCGAGGAGCGTCGCGAGGTAGCCGCCGAGCACGGCGAGCTCAGGGTTGAAGACGTTGACGGCGTTCCCGAGGGCGACGGCGAGGATGCCCTGCTGCCGCCGGAGCTCGGCCGCGACGGCGGGGTCGGTCGAGCCCGCGATCGCGGCGGCGAGCGCGGGCTCGTCGGCGTCGTCGAGACCGAGCAGGCCCAGCACCCGGCCGCGCGACACCTCGTCCTCGAGCGTGCCGCTCGGGGAGAGGCGGTCGCCCGCGCCCGGCCGGTTCTGCCCGAACTCCCCCGCGTACCCGCCGCGGCCGGTGAGCGGGAGGCCGCGCACGATGACGCCGCCGCCGATGCCGGACGCCCCGCCGTTGAGGTAGATGAGGTCGTCGACCCCGCGGCCGGCGCCGAAGAGGTGCTCGGCGAGCGCGCCGAGCGAGGCGTCGTTGTCGGCGACGACGGGATAGCCGAGGTGCCCGGCGCCGACCATCTCGGCGAACGGCACGTCGCGCCAGCCGAGGTGCGGCGCCCAGCGCACGACGCCGTCGCTCGCCCGCACGAGCCCGGGCACGGCGAGGCCGACCGCGACGAGCCGGCGGTCGCGGGC
>JAEWKY010000238.1 GCA_023457615.1 Actinomycetes bacterium
GGCACCGCGGCCGCCGCGGCCCCGAGCGTCGACATCGTGGTGGCGGTGCCCGACCACGCGGGCGAACCCGAGAGCTGCGCGGCGAGCAGCGCCGCCGCCGAGAACGTGGCGCCCATCCCGATGCCCGCGAGCGCCTGGCCGGCGATGATGACCGCGTGGCTGCGGCGGCGGATGCGGGCGACGTCGTCGTCGGTCAGTGCGGGGGCGGACATCGGGTCGAGCCTACGTCCCCCCTCGCGCCGCAGCCCTACTCGGCGGGAACCCAGTACCCGCCCGTGGCGGTGACGCCCGGCTGACGCGTGAAACCGCGGAGCGGCCCGGGCTCCGTCGCGATGCCGGCCTTGCGGGCCTTCCCCTCGAGGTCCGTCTTGAGCAGCTCCCACTCGGGCTTGGTCAGCACGTTCGAGTCGTGGTCGCGGAACGCCGTGGCCCGCAGCTCGGGCGGGTCGGACGCGACGAACTCGAACTCGAGGTCGTCGTCGGCGATCCCGCGCACCGTCCAGGTGCCGCCGGGGCGCGCGACGAAGCGCTTCGGCCTCCGCGCGAGGTGCTCCTCGACGAGGGCGCGCGCGGTCGCGACGTCGGTGCGGAACCGGATGCCCCGGCCGAGCGACTCGACCGCGGCGGGCAGACGCTCGGCGTTGTAGGCGACGACGCGCTCCTGCCGCTCCTCGGCCGTCTTCGGGCGCCCCCACCGCGTGAGCAGGATGCCGGCCACCCACACGCCGACGATCGCCAGCACGACGAGCGTTCCCGTCAGAAGTCCCTCGGACATCGTCTCCCCTTCCGCCGTTGCCGGAAGTCTAGGGAGTGAGGAGTGCTCGCGTCAGCGCGCGTCCCCGGGCGCCCCGTCGCGATACCGAGCCGGGTTGCTGAGCGTGCCGATGCCCTCGATCGTGATGTCGACCGTCTGACCGTCGAGGAACCCGCCGAGTCCCGACGGCGTGCCCGTGCAGATGATGTCTCCGGGCAGGAGCGTCCACACGTCGGAGATGTAGGCGATGAGGTCGGGGATCTTGTGGATGAGGTCGCGCGTGTTGCCGTGCCGCCGCGGCTCCCCGTCGACGGTGCTCGAGATCTCGAGGTTCGCGGGGTCGAGCTCGGTCTCGATCCACGGCCCGATCGGGCAGAACGTGTCGTAGCCCTTCGCACGCGCCCACTGCCCGTCGGCGAACATCTGGTCGCGCGCCGAGACGTCGTTCGCGATCGTGTAGCCGAAGACGTAGTCCTCCCAGTCCTCGGCCTTCACCTGCTTGGCGACCTTGCCGATGACGATCGTCAGCTCGGCCTCGTGCGTGATGCGTCCCTCGACGGGCGGGATCTGGATCGCCTCGCCCGGCCCGATGACCGCGGTGTTCGGCTTGAGGAAGATGAGCGGGTTCTCCGGGGCGTCGACGTTGTTCGACATGTCGGCGCGGTGGTCCGCGTAGTTGAGCCCGACGCACACGACCTTCGAGCGCGGGATGACCGGCGCGAGCAGGCGGGCGTCGGCGAGCGGGACGCGCTCCCCCGTGGTGTCGAAGCCCGCGAAGAGCGGGTCGGAGGCGAGGACGACGAGCTCCTCGCCGTCGACGATGCCGTACCGGGGTGCGGCGTCCGGAGTGGCGAACCGGGCGACCTTCACGAGGTCCGAGCCTAGCCCGGGGATCGCGTTCGCGTTCCGTACGCCTCCGCGCCGGGCAGGCCAGGGCCGGGGGGCCAGGATGGAGGCGTGGACCTCCTCCTCGACGGCGACGGACCGACCCTCGTGCTCGCGCACGGCGCGGGAGCGGCGATGGATTCGCGCGGCATGACCGACGTGGCGTCCCGCATCGCGGCGCGCGGCATCCGCGTGGTGCGCTTCGAGTTCGGCTACATGGCGGCTCGCCGCGACGGGGTGCGCCGCCCGCCGCCGCGCGCCGACACCCTGCTCGACGAGTACCGGGCCGTGCTGTCCGAGCTCGGCGGCCGGGTCGTGATCGGCGGACGCTCGATGGGCGGGCGCGTGGCCTCGATGATCGCCGACGAGGGGCTCGACGCCGGCACCGTCGCGGGTCTCGCGTGCCTGTCGTATCCGTGGCATCCGCCGGAGAGGCCCGAGCAGCCCCGCACGGCGCACCTGCTCGGCCTGCGCACCCCGGCACTCGTCGTGCAGGGAACGCGCGACCCGTTCGGCTCCCCCGCCGAGGTGGCGTCGTACCGGCTGCCCGCGACGATCGAGGTGCTGTGGCTCGACGACGGCGACCACGACCTCCGCCCGCGCAAGGCGGTGAGCGGCGTCACGCACGCTCAGCACCTCGACAGTGCGGCGGATGCCGTGGCCGCCTTCGTGAAGCGCGTCAGCTAGCCCGGCGCCGCAGCCCGTCGACGGCGATCGCGGCCACGAGGGCGAGCTCGATCGCGGCGCTGACGACGAGCCGGATCGCGAGCGTCTCGGGGTCGCCGACCGCGGCCACCCCGACCGCGGCGAGGAGCGCGACGATGCTCGCGACCATCCAGCCCCACCGCCGCGCGCGGCCGAAGCGCACGGCGAGCACGATCGCGAGCACGACGAACGCGAGCTGGGTGAGCACGAAGCCGACCTCGTGCACGGCGCCGTGCCAGCTCATGGCGGGAGCGCCCTCGGGTGCGCCTGCGGGGAAGCCGGCGCCCGGGTCGGTCACGAAGACCCCTGCGACGACGAGGCCGACGCCCATGAGCGCCGCGAGCACGGCGACCGCGCGCGACGCTCCGACGCGGCGCAGCCCGATCCCGGCACCGACGAGCAGCAGGCCGGTGATCACGAAGCTCGCGATCTGCACCCAGCCGCCGTCGCCGAGGCTGAGGAGGCTGAGCGGGTGGAAGGTCGGCCGGAAGCCCTCGCGCGTGAACGCCTGCAGCGCCCAGAGGCCGAGGAAGAGAGGCGCGGCGACGACGCCGCCGATCAGCAGAAGACGGGTGGATCGGGTCATGCGGAACTCCTTTGTTGAACCAGTTGGTTCAGCATAGGACAATGCACCGTATGGTTCAATATGCCGCCCGGGGCGGATTGGCCCGCGAGCGGCGACGTCGCGCGTGCTTGACTCCGGGCATGGGTAAAGCACGCTTGACATCGGAGTCGACATGACCGTCCACGACGAGGGGCGGCGGGCCCCCCTGCACCACTACGTCCTGGCCGCCCTCTTCGCGATCGTCGTCACGCTCGCAGCGGCGTTCGCGGTCGCCGTCGCCAATCGCGCGGAGTTCTGGCTCACCGCGGGACTCGTCGCCCTGAGCGCCGCCTATCCCGCCTGGTCGCTCGGGCTGCGGATCTTCGTCACCGAGCATCCGGTCACGCGCGACGCCCACGGCGACCGCGGCGTCGAGGTGTCCTGGCTTCGTCGCGCCGCGGCCGGCGCGTTCGTCGACGTGCTCGCCGCCGCGGTGGTCGCCGCCGTGGCCGTGCTCGTCACGCGCGCCGACGTCGCGCCCGTCTGGGTGCTGCTCGGCGTGGTCGTGCTCGGAGCCGTGGATGCCGGCATCCGCTACGCCGTCATCCGGTACCGCGCGCTGCGGTGAGGAACGACCTCGCGGCACGCCGCGCCGAGCGCGGGTGGACGCAGGCCGACCTCGCCGAGCGGCTCGGGGTGTCGCGGCAGACCGTCATCTCGATCGAGCGCGGGCGCTTCGACCCGTCGCTGCCGCTCGCCTTCGCGATCGCCCGCGCGTTCGAGCGTCCGATCGAGGAGCTCTTCAGCCCCGACTGATCGGACCGGCCGAGATCAGTCGGCGAGCTTGACGAGCCAGCCGTGGCGGTCGGGCACGCGGCCGTACTGGATGTCGGTGAGCTCCTGGCGCAGCGACATCGAGACGCGCTCGCCCTCGGGCTCGGGCAGCACGATCGAGACGCTCTCGCCCTTGAGCTCGGAGATCGGAGTGATGACCGCCGCCGTGCCGCACGCGAACGCCTCGACGATCTCGCCTGAGGCGACCCCGTCGATCCACTCCTGCAGCGTCACCTTGCGCTGCTCGACCCGCAGGCCGCGGTCGCGCCCGAGCTGCAGGATGGAGTCGAGCGTGATCCCCTCGAGGATGCTGTCGCTCTCGGGCGTGATGAGGCGGCCGTCGCGCGTGACGAGCACGAGGTTCATGCCCCCGAGCTCCTCGAGGTAGACGCCGTCGCCGTCGAGGAAGAGCACCTGCGCGCAGCCGTGCTCGTACGCCTCCGCCTGGGCCACGAGCGACGAGGCGTAGTTGCCGCCGGTCTTCGCCGCGCCCGTGCCGCCCTTGCCCGCGCGGGCGTAATCGGTCGAGAGCCAGATGCTCACGGGCGTCACGCCGCCGCTGAAGTACGCGCCCGCGGGGCTCGCGATCAGGTAGTAGTTGACCTTCGCGGCCGGGCGCACCCCGAGGAACGCCTCCTTGGCGAACATGAACGGACGCAGGTAGAGGCTCGTCTCGGGCGCCGTCGGCACCCAGTCGGCGTCGACCGCGATCAGCTGGCGGATCGAGTCGAGGAAGTACTCCTCGGGCAGCTCGGGCAGGGCGAGACGCTTCGCGGAGCGGCGCAGTCGCGCGGCGTTCGCGGTCGGACGGAAGGTGTGGATCGACCCGTCGGCGTGCCGGTAGGCCTTGAGCCCCTCGAAGATCTCCTGCGAGTAGTGCAGCACCGCGGCCGCCGGGTCGAGCGAGATCGGGCCGTACGGCTGCACGCGAGGACGGTGCCATCCGCCCTTCTCCGACCAGCAGATGTCGACCATGTGGTCGGTGAAGAACTTGCCGAAACCCGGGTCGGCGAGGATCTCGGCGCGCTCGTCGACCGACTTCGCGGCGTCGTTCCTCGAGACCTGCCAGAGCAGGTCGGGAGTGGCCATGGGGAGGTTGATGATCGTCATGCGTGGCTCCGTGGGATAGGTGTCTGGTCTGCGGCCCGCGCTAGGCGAGAACCAGCCGGGCGGCGATGGCAGCGCCGACCTCGTCGGTCGTACGCGGGGTCGTTCCTCGTTCGGCCAGGTCCGCCGTCACGGCCGTCTCGATCCGCCTCGCCGCCTCCGGCAGCCCGAGCGAGTCGAGCAGGAGGACGGTGGAGAGGATCGCCGCCGTGGGGTCGGCCTTCCGCTGCCCCGCGATGTCGGGAGCCGAGCCATGTACGGGCTCGAACATCGAGGGGAACGTGCCGTCGGGGTTGATGTTGCCCGAGGCCGCCAGTCCGATCCCGCCGCTGATGGCGCCGGCCAGATCGGTGAGGATGTCGCCGAAGAGGTTGTCTGTGACGATCACGTCGAACCTAGCAGGGTCGGTCACGAGGAAGATGGTCGCGGCGTCGACGTGGAGGTAGTCCCACTCCACTCCGGGGAAATTGGCCGCCTCCTCGCGCACGACGCGCGCCCACAGCCCGCCGGCGTGCACGAGCACGTTGGTCTTGTGCACGAGGGTGAGCTTGCTGCGACGCTTCGCGGCGAGGTCGAACGCGTACCTCACCACGCGCCGCACGCCGTAGGCGGTGTTGACGCTCACCTCGTTGGCGATCTCGGCCTCCGTGCCGACGCGGAGGGCGCCGCCGTTGCCGACGTAGGGGCCCTCGGTGCCCTCGCGCACGACGACGAAGTCGACGTCGCCGGGGTTCGCGAGCGGGCTCGTCACCGCGGGGTGGAGCTTCGTCGGGCGCAGGTTCACATAGTGGTCGAACGCGAAGCGCAGCTTGAGCAGCAGTCCGCGCTCGATGATGCCCCCCGCGAGCTTCGGATCGCGGGGGTCGCCGCCGACGGCGCCGAGCAGGATCGCCTCGTGACGGGCGAGGTCGGCCAGGTCGTCCTCGCCGAGGATCACGCCGGTGTCCAGGTAGTGACGCGCGCTGTAGGGGTACTCGGTGGTCGTCAGCTCCGCGTCGGCGCCGAGCGCGGCGCGGAGCACCTTCACGGCCTCGGCGACCACCTCCGGTCCGATGCCGTCGCCGGGGATGAGGGCCAGATCGATCGCGCGGGTCACGCCCTCCAGCCTAGGACTCGCGCGCGATTGCACCGATGTTGCAGCGCCTGAGCGCCCCGTGGTCGCCGGACGCGGCCCCGGCATCCTGACCGCATGAGAACCTCCCGAACGCTCCCCGCCCTCGCCGGCCTCGTCGCCGTGACCGCGCTCGCCGGCTGCGTCGCCCCGCCCGCGGGACCCGCGCCCGCCGAGCCCGCCCCGGCTCCGACGATCGCCGACGCCGCCCAGCTCCCCGTCGCCGCCGACGGCGAGATGCCGCCGCGGCTCAACCTCGACGGCCCGCCCTCGCTCGAGGATGTCGAGGAGTTCCTCGTCGCCGTGATCGAGGACGCCGACGCCGTCTGGACCGAGTACTTCCTCGGCTCGGGGCTCCGGGAGCCCGTGCTCGAGTACGTGATCGTGCAGCCGGGCGACGAGCCGTTCGTCAGCAACTGCGGCTACGACGAGCCGATCGTCATGGAGAGCGACACCCGCAACGCCTTCTTCTGCAGCCTCGACGGGTCGCTCGACGCGGAGGGCGAGCCGGTCGGCGCGATCCTGTTCGCGGTCGAGACGATGCAGGCGATGTGGACCGGCAGCGCCTTCGGGATGCCGATCGAGGTGGGCGGCGACTTCGGCGCCGCGCTCGTCGTCGCCCACGAGTTCGGGCACCACATCACGCACGAGCTCGGGACGCAGCTCGACGCCCCGCCGCTCGGCCACGTCATGTGGTTCGAGCTCATGGCCGACTGCTTCGCCGGCAACTGGACGGCGACCGCCTACGCGAAGGGCGCTCTCGAGACGGGCGACCTCGAGGAGGCCGGCGCGGTGCTCGCCGTCATCGGCGACGCCCCCGGCATCGTCGACCACGGCACGGCGGAGCAGCGCACCGAGGCCTTCCTGCTCGGCTACCAGGGCGACGCCGAGTTCGGCGGGGGCGACCCCAACGCGTGCGTGAGCACCTACTGGCGCAGCGACGACCCGACGGCGTCCGGCGAGTGAGCGTCTAGAACGCGAGGCCGATCACGAGCGGCATCACGAAGCCGACGAGGGTGCCGAGCAGGTGCGCCGCCGAGAGCGCGAGTCCGGCGGCTGCGGCGAGGCGCCCGCGCGTGCGGGAAGGCTGGATGCCGACGATCCCGACGACGACACCGGCGAGCGCGATCACCCCCACGACCGCGGAGAGGGCGCTGAACACGATCCCCATCTGGGTGTAGCCGCCCACGCCCTCGACCCAGAACGACGCCGTGTAGCCGAGCACCTGCTGGAGCAGGCCGAGGCCGACGACGACGAGGCCGATCACGAGGGCGGCGGTGCCGACACCGCCGCCCGTCGGTGCCGCGGGTGCGGGCGGGTACGGGTTCGGGGTCTGAGTCTCCGTCATGTCCTGAACCCTAGCGGGCGACCGGGACGTCACCGCCCGGGGTTGACTCAGGCCTCGACGACCGAGATCGCCCGCAGCGACGTGGCCTCGATGGCGCTCGCGATGCGGTCGAGCACCTCCTCGGGCACGGGCGAGTCGACCGTGAGCACGGACAGCGCCTCGCCGCCGGCCCGCTGCCGCGCGATCTGCATGCCCGCGATGTTGACGCGCGCCTCGCCGAGCTCCCGGCCGAACGTCGCGACGATCCCGGGACGATCCTCGTAGGTCATGACGATGAGGTGCTCGGCGAGCGGCACCTCGATGTCGTAGCCGTTCAGCCCGGTGATCTTCTGGGCCATCTTCGTGCCGGCGAGCGTACCCGACACCTCGACGACCGAGCCGTCGCCGAGCACGCCGCGCAGCGTCGTCGTGTTGCGGTAGTCGACGCTCTCCTCGCTCACGCTGAGGGTCGAGGTGATGCCGCGCTGCTCGGCGAGCAGGGGGGCGTTCACGTAGGAGACGTTCTCGGTGACGAGGTTCGTGAAGTAGCCCTTGAGCGCCGCGAGGCGGTAGACGCTCACGTCGTAGGCGGCGAGCTCGCCGCGCACGTCGACCTCGAGGCTCGTGAGCGCCTCGTGCCCGGCGACCCCGGCCAGCACCTGGCCGAGCTTCTCGGCGAGCGCGATGCCCGGCCGCACGAACGGGTCGATCACTCCCCCGGCGACGTTGACGGCATCCGGCACCAGCTCGCCCTCGAGCGCCAGCTTGACGCTGCGCGCCACCGAGACACCCGCCTTCTCCTGCGCCTCGTCGGTCGACGCGCCGAGGTGCGGCGTCACGACGATGTTCGGCAGCGGCAGCAGCCGCTTCTCGACCGGCGGCTCCTGCACGAAGACGTCGAGCCCCGCGCCGGCGATCTCGCCCGACGTGAGGGCGTCGTAGAGGGCGTCCTCGTCGACGAGTCCCCCGCGCGCGACATTGACCACGTAGGCCGTCTTCTTCATGCGCGTCAGCTCGGCGGCACCGATCATGCCCGTCGTCTCGGGCGTCTTCGGCATGTGGATCGTGACGAAGTCGCTGCGCTCGAGCAGCTCGTCGAGGGTGACGAGCGTCGCCCCGAGCTGCTGCGCGCGCGTCGCGGTGACGTACGGGTCGTAGGCGACGATCTCGACGCCGAACGCCTGGAGCCGGGCGGCGATGAGGGCGCCGATGCGGCCGAGCCCGATGATGCCGACGGTCTTCTCGTAGAGCTCGGTGCCCGTGTACTTCGAACGCTTCCACTCGCCGGCCGCGAGGCTCGCGTGCGCGGCGGGGATGTGCCGCGCGAGCGACAGGATGTGCCCGATCGTGAGCTCGGCCGCGGAGATGATGTTCGACGTCGGTGCGTTGACGACCATCACGCCGGCCTCGGTCGCGGCCTTGATGTCGACGTTGTCGAGCCCCACGCCGGCGCGCGCGACGACTCTGAGGGCGGGCGCCGCGGCGAGCGCTTCGGCGTCGATCTGCGTCGCGGAGCGGATGAGCACGGCGCTCGCGGTGGCCAGCGCCGCGAGGAGCGCCGGCCGGTCGGTGCCGTCGACCTCGCGGATGTCGAAGTCGGGCCCGAGGGCCTCGACGGTGGCGGGAGAGAGTTCTTCGGCGATCAGGACGATCGGCTTGGCCACTGAGGTCTCTCCAGGGTCGACGAGCGCTGCTTCGGTGGGGCGGGCGCAGCGCCCCCGAGTCTAGCCAGTGCGACGATGGGCGGATGGACGCGCTTCACACGACGCAACTCGCCCTGCGGATCGCGCTCGCCGCGGCGTTCGCGTTCATGGGGGTGCTGCACTTCGTGCCGAAGGTCGCCCGCGGCATGCGCGCGATGATCCCGCCGCCGCTGCGCCGACCGGGCTGGCCCGCCGCCCTCGTCGCGATCACGGGCGTGTGCGAGCTGCTCGGCGCGGCCGGACTGCTCGCGCCCTGGGACGGGGTGCGTCTCGCCGCCGGCGTCTGCCTCGTCGTCTTCCTCGCGGCCGTGTTCCCCGCCAACGCCTACGCGGCGCGCGACCCGGCGCGCTTCGGCCGCACGGCGGTGCCCTTCTGGCCGCGCCTGATCGGGCAGGTGCTGCTCGCGGCCCTCGTGCTGCTCGCCGCCTGGCCGCTTCCCGCCCCCTGACGGCGGCTGTCCTCCCCTGACGGCGGCTGTTTGCCCGAAAGCGCCCCTTCGCTAGGCGAGATGGGG
>JAEWKY010000239.1 GCA_023457615.1 Actinomycetes bacterium
GGGTAGAGCCCCGCGGCGGCCCCGACGGCGAGCGTCGCACCGACGGCGACGAGCACGGCGGCGGCGGGCAGGCCGAACGGCCAGCCGTTGAGGCCCGCGATGACGAGGGTCGCGACCCCGCCGACCAGGCTGCCGAGCGCGCCGCCGAGCCCGGACAGCAGCAGCGCCTCGCCGAGGAACTGCAGGAGCACGTGCCCGCGCGTCGCGCCGAGCGCGCGACGCAGGCCGATCTCGCGCCGACGCTCGAGCACCGAGATGATCATCGTGTTGGCGACGCCGATCCCGCCGACCAGCAGCGCGATCGAGCCCGTGCCGAGCAGCAGCCCGGTGAACGCCTGATCGGCGGCGTTCCGCGCCGCGAGGGCGTCGGAGGGCCGCGAGACCTCGACCCGGTCGGGCGACTGCGGCGCGATCGTGGCCGGGAGGAGCTCGCGGATGCGCTCGACCGCGGCGTCGTCGGAGCGCTCGTAGACGCGCGTCGGGCTCCCGTCGTAGCCGAACAGCGTGGCGGCGACCTCGGGGCCGATCAGGGCGCCGGTGTCGAGCTCGGGCGCCAGCCGCACCGGGTCCAGGATGCCGACGACCGTGAAGTACGTGCCGCCGAGGAGGACCCGGCTGCCGGGCGTCACGATCCCGAGCCTCTTCGCCGCGTCGCTGCCGAGCACGACCGCCGGGTAGCGCGCCGTGGCGTCGTTGAGCCAGGTGCCCGACCCCACCTCGGCCGAGACCACCTCGAGCAGGTCGAGCTCGGCGACGAGGGTCGAGATGCCCCCGGTCGCCGCCGGGTCGGACAGCTCGCTGCGGTACACCGGCAGCGGCAGCGAGCTCGTGGAGCTCGCGGCGGTGACCTCGTCGAGGAGGTCCACCTTGCCCACCGTGTCGGGCGCGAGAGGCACGCGCTCCCCGGTGAGGCTCTGCGCCGCGGTCGCCGTCAGCAGATTCGTGCCGAGGCTGTCGAGCTCGGCATCCAGCTGGGCGCGGCTCGACGACGAGATGCCGACGACGGCCACCATCGCGGCGATCCCGATCGCGATCCCGAGGGCGGACAGGATCGCGCGCGTCGGCCGCGTGCGCAGGCCCGCGGCGGCGAGCGACAGCGTGTCGACGGGGCGGAGCACCGAGCGCAGCGGGGCGTCGGCGGCGTGGTCGTGGGTCGTGCTCATGCGGGGGCCCCGCTCCTGTCGTCGTCGAGCACGCGCCCGTCGCGGATGGTGATGCGGCGCGGCAGCTCCGACGCCAGGTCGTGATCGTGGGTGATCACGACCACGGTGGTGCCGTGCCGGTTGAGCTCGCGGAGGAGCTCGACGATCGCGGCTCCCGACGTGCTGTCGAGGTTGCCGGTCGGCTCGTCGGCGAGCAGCAGCGGCGGGTCCGCCACGACGGCGCGCGCGATCGCCACACGCTGACGCTCGCCGCCGGAGAGCTGGTGCGGCCGATGGTCGGTGCGATGCCCCAGCCCCACGCGCTCGAGCGCCGCGGCCGCGCGGCGGCGGCGCTCGCGGCGGGGGACCCCGAGGTAGAGCAGGCCGTCCGCCACGTTGTCGAGCGCCGTGACGCCCTCCGCGAGGTGGAACTGCTGGAAGACGAAGCCGATCCGATGCGCCCGCAGGGCCGAGAGCGAGCGGTCGTCGAGACCGCCGACCTCCCGGCCGTCGAGGCGCACGACGCCCGACGTCGGGACGTCGAGGGTGCCGATGAGGTTGAGCAGCGTCGACTTCCCGGACCCGCTCGGCCCGACGATCGCCAGGAGCTCCCCCGCCTCGATCTGCAGGCTCACCCCCGCGCACGCCTCGACCGGCGGGCTGCCGTACGTGCGCCGCACGTCCTCGAGGACGACGAGCGGGGTCATCGCTGCGGGACCACGACGCGCCGGCCCGCCTCGACGCCGTCGCCGCGGATCTCGACCCGGCCGCCGGCGAAGAGCCCGGTCTCGACGGGCACCGTCTCGGTCGAGCCGTCGGGGTTCACGAGCTCGACGCCGAACTGCTCCGCCGTGAGCGCCAGCAGCGCGCCGACCGGCACCGAGAGCACGTCGTCGCGACGCTCGCTCGGGATGCCGACCGTGACGGTGGCCTCCTGGAACGCCGCGACCTCCTCCGCGTCGTCGAGCGCGACGACCACGGGGATGACGGTCTGGCTCTGGCCGTCCGCCCGCTCGGTCTCGGTGGGGGTGCCCACCGCGACGATCCGCCCCGTCGTGCCGGTCCCGCCGGGCAGACGCACCGTCACGGGGGTGTCGAGCGCGGCGAGCCGCTGATCCGCGAGCCGGATGTCGGCCTCGACGATCTTGGTGGTGCTCGTGGCGTCGAAGAGCCCGGACCCGGGCGCCACCTGGGCGCCGACCCCGTTGACGACGTTGCCCACGCGCAGCGTCTCGGCGGCGAAGACCACCGAGCCGAGCGGGAGCTCCCCCGTGGCGGACTGCCCGGTCGAGCGCTGCCAGGCGCGGATCGCCTGCGTCGTCGCCCAGCGGAACTGCTCGTCCGGCTCGGCGTCGAAGAAGCCGAGCGCCCGCAGGTTCTGCTCGAGCTGGAGCACATCGGGCCCGTCGGCCATCCCCCCGGCGAAGCCCCGCCAGGCGGGGAGGTCTCCGTCGAGCAGCAGCGTGGGCACGTCGTCGATCGCGTAGAGGCGACCCCCGCGCTCGACGACCGAGCCGGGCGGCGGAACCTCGGTGACGGTGCCCGCGGTGCGCGACTGGATCGTGCGCGGCTCGGCGTACCGCAGCGTGCCGCTGACGGCCACCTCCTCCTGCAGCTCGCCGCGGACGATCTCGTCCGTGGCTCCCGTGAAGGCCGAGGACTCGGCCGGCGGCGTCGACGAGGTGGCGGCGAGGCCGACGGCGCCGGCGGCGACGACCGTGACGACGGCCAGGCCCGCCGCGAGGGCGACGCGCC
>JAEWKY010000240.1 GCA_023457615.1 Actinomycetes bacterium
CCGACTCGGGCGCGCGGGGACGGGGAGGGCGACGCTCGTGCTGACCTGGATCGCGGGCGCGCGCGCCGCTATCCTGGTCGAGCGCCTCGTCGAGCGCACGGTCGAGCGCACGTGAGACCGGGTCGGCCCGGTCCCACGGCTCAGTAGGTGGTGGTCGCGATCGTGCCGAAGGTCGCGAAGAAGATGCCGAAGACCACGAGGTAGCCGACGACGAAGAGCACCGTGAGGCCCGTGAACGCGTAGCCGATGATGAGGCCCGCGAGCGCGAGGCCGTCGCCGCCCTCCCCCGTGCGCTTGATCTGGCCGCGTGCGATGTGGCCGCAGATGATGCCGCCGAGCGGCACGATGAACGCGAGCACGAGCGCGACGATCGCGAGGGTGTTGGTCGGCGGGGCGTAGTACCCCTGCGCCGGCTGCCCGTACGCGGGGTACGTCGGCTGAGCCGGCGGCGCGGGCGCGACGGGCGGCGTGGAGCCGTCGGCGGGCGGGACGGGCGGAACCGGAGGCGTGGTGTCGCTCATGCGGCTAAGTCTGCACCACGGTGACGGGCAGGGTGGAGTCCGCGCCGAAGTCTTGCGAGGGGGCGTGCCCGTGTGCGACGAGCCGCGCGCCCAGGGCGGCGATCATCGCGCCGTTGTCGGTGCACAGCGACAGCGGGGGGATGCGCAGCGCGATCCCGGCGGCGGCCGCGCGCTCGGTCGCGAGCTCGCGCACCCGGGCGTTCGCGACGACGCCTCCCCCGAGCAGCAGGCGCGGCACCCCGAGGTCGCGGCATGCCGCGATCGCCTTCGCGGTGAGCACGTCGGCGACGGACTCGCGGAACGACGCCGCGACATCCGGGATCGACACGTCGCCGCCCGCCTGCTCGACGTAACGCGCGACGGCCGTCTTGAGCCCCGAGAACGAGAAGTCGTAGCGGTGCCGCTCGAGGTCCTTCGGGTGCGTGAGGCCGCGCGGGAAGCGGATCGCCTCCGGGTCGCCCTTCGCCGCCTCGACGTCGATGCGCGGACCGCCCGGGTAGGGCAGTCCGAGCAGCCGCGCGACCTTGTCGAAGGCCTCGCCGGCGGCGTCGTCGATCGTCTCGCCGAGCAGCTCGACGTCGTCGGTGAGGTCGCGCACGAGCAGCAGCGACGTGTGGCCGCCGCTCACCAGGAGCGCGACGGTCGGCAGCTCGAGCTCGCCGCCGTCGTCCCGCAGGAGGTCGGCTCCGACGTGCCCGACGAGGTGGTTCACCCCGTAGAGCGGCGTGTCCAGGGCGATCGCGAGCGCCTTCGCCGCCCCGACGCCCACCATGAGCGCGCCGGCGAGCCCGGGGCCGGCCGTCACCGCGATCGCGTCGAGGTCGTCGAGCGAGACCCGGGCCTCGGCGAGCGCCGCCTCGAGCGTCGGGCGCAGCGCCTCGAGGTGGGCACGCGCCGCCACCTCCGGCACCACGCCGCCGTAGCGCGCGTGCTCGTCCATGCTCGAGGCGATCACGTTGGCGAGCAGGTCGGTGCCGCGCACGATGCCGATCCCGGTCTCGTCGCACGACGTCTCGATGCCCAGCACGAGCGGGCCCGTCACGTCGCCGCCGCCTCGTTCGCGGGCACCGCGAGGCGCAGGATGAGGGCGTCGATCCCGCCCCGGTAGTACCGGGGACGCACGGCGATCTGCACGAACCCGAGCGACGCGTAGAGCTCCTGCGCCCCGGGGTTGTCGGCGCGCACCTCGAGGAGCACCTCGACCGCACCTCGCCGCCGCGCCTCGGCGAGCAGGTCGAGCAGGAGCCGGCGGCCGAGCCCGCGACGACGGGCGCGCTCCGCCACGGCGATCGTCTGGATGTCGCCCTGCCCCGACCCCTCGGGGGCCGAGAGCCCCGCGTAGGCGTCGACCGCGCCGTCCTCGGCGAGCGCCACGAGGTAGTGGGTGTGAGGGCTCGAGAGCTCGGACGCCATCGACGCGGTCGACCAGGCGTCGTCGGCGAACGTCGTCGACTCGATCGCCATGACGGCGTCGAGGTCGTCCGCCGTCGCGGGTCGCACGAGCCAGCTCACGGCGTCCTCGCGGTCGCGTCGGGGGCGCGCAGGTAGAGCGGCTCCTCGGGGCCGAGCGGGCGCCCCGCGGCGAGCAGCGACTCGGCGACGAGGCCGAGGGATGCCGCGCTCACGGTGGTCGGATCGAGCACCGGCACGCCGGCGTGGAGGGCCACGATCGCGTCGAGGCCGTCGCGCTCCACGAGGGACGGGCCCTCGAGGCGCGCGACGCCCGGGTCGTAGACGCTCCAGGCGACCTCGCGACGGCGCGCGTCGGTCACGACGAGCACCCGGCTGTCGTGACCGTACGCGATCGCGTCGTGCGAGACCACGGGATGCACGGGCACGCCGATCGCGAACGCGAACGCGCGCGCGGCCGCGATGCCGATCCGCAGCCCCGTGAACGGGCCGGGGCCCATGCCGGCGACGACGCCCGCGACCTCCCGCGGGCTGACGCCGGCCTCGTTGAGCGCCCGCCGGAGCAGGGCGCCGACCTCCTCGGCGTGGCGGCGCGTGCCCGGCTCCGCCGCCTCGGCCAGCACGCGGCCGTCGGCGACGAGGGCGACACTCGTCCCGGCCGAGGTGTCGAACGCGAGCAGCACGACGTCAACCCTAGGCACTTCCGCGCTCGGGCGCGGCGACCGGGGCGGGCGCTAGAGCAGGCCCACCATCCGCGGGAGCCACAGCACGATCTCCGGGAAGATGAACAGCACCGCCGTGAACGCGAGGTCGAGGGCGACGAACGGCACGAGGAACCGGAACACGTTCTCGACCTTCGCCCCGGTGGCGGCGGAGATGATGAACACGTTGAGCCCCACCGGCGGCGTGATCAGCCCGATCTCCACGGCCTTCAGCACGAGCACGCCGAACCAGATGCCGTCGAGGCCGAGGCCGTTCACGACGGGCGCGATCAGCGGGACGACGACGAGCATGAGTGTGAGGCCGTCGAGCACCATGCCCAGCGGGATCAGGAGGAGGAGCATCAGCCCGGCGACGGCGAGCGGCGGGAACCCCGAGCTCTCGATCGATCGGGTGAGCGCCTGCGGGAGCCCGCTGAGCGTCATCATGTAGCCGAAGACGCCCCCGCCGATGATGAGCAGGAAGATCATGCTGCTCGTCGCGATCGACTCGCGGAACGAGACCGAGAGCGTGCGGAACAGCGACTTGCGGCGCTTCAGCACCTCGACGACGGTGATCGCGGCGGCCACGACCACGCCGATCGCCCCCGCCTCGGTCGCCGTGAACTGCCCGCTGTAGAGGCCGCCGACGACGATCGTGAAGATGACGAGCGCGTAGACGATGCCCCACGCGTCGCCGTGCACGAACCGGGCGAGCATCCCGCGCGAGGCGGGCGCGTCGATCGCCGTCACCTGGTCGGTCGCGCTCGCGGGACGTCCGCCGAAGTCCTGGCGCCGGTCCTGGGGCGTGAAGCGCGCCCGCACGACGACGAACAGCGCGAGCAGGACGCACGAGAGGATGCCGGGCACGATCCCGGCGAAGATGAGCGCCGAGATGCTCTCCTCCGCCACGATCCCGTAGAGCACGAAGCCGATCGCGGGCGGGATGAGGGCGGCGAAGGCCCCGGCGGCCGCCACCACGGCCGCCGCGTACTCGCGCCGGTAGCCGTGCCGCGACATCTCGTTGACCGAGATGCGTCCGAAGGCGGCGACATCGGCCGCGCTCGAGCCCGAGATGCCGCTGAACAGGGTCGTCGCGCCCACCGCGGTCGCGGCCAGGCCGCCGGGGAGGCGGCCGACGATGCGGTTCACGGACCGGTAGATCGCGACGCCGATGCCGGCGTTGGAGATCAGCGAGCCCAGCAGCACGTACATGCAGATGACGAAGAGCGCGTACTTCGCCGTGGAGGAGTAGGCCGTCGAACCGAGGATGTTGGTCACGTTGCCCGCCTGCCCGAGCAGGGCCAGGCCGAGGATCCCCGATCCCATGAGCGCGAGCGCGATCGGCACCTCGATCGCGATCAGCACGAAGAGGACGGCGACCGCGATCAGCGCGACGACGTCGCCGCTCATCGCGCGTCTCCCGTCTCGCGGGCCCGGATGAGGTCGACGAGGTGCAGCACGAGGGCGAAGAGCAGCCCGGCGACGCCGATGACGATGGCGAGACGCGCGGGCCACACCGGCACGCTGATGATGCCGAATCTGTACTCGCCCGCGTGGAGGGACGCGAGGGCCCGCAGGGCGGTGCCGTAGAGCACCCAGCCGGCGATCCCGATGCTCACGACGGCCCCCACGATGCGCGTGACGCGCGCGGCCACGCGCGGGAGGCGATCGGTGAGGAGGGTCGCGCTGATGTGCATGCCCTCGGTCGAGGCCGTCATCATCCCGAGGAACACGGCAATGACGAGGACGACCTCGGTGATCTCGATCGCGCCGGGCAGGCCGCGATTCGTGGTCGACCGCAGCACGACGTCGATCGCGGTCACCAGGGTCAGCGCTACCGTGCTGACGATCGCCAGCGTGCGGCTGACCCTCTCGACGCCGGTGACACCGGGGCGCAACCGGTCCCAGCCGATCGGCCTCGCGGCATTCTCTTCAACGGGGATCATCGTCGCTCCAAGCTGGTCGCCACTGTCGTGCTGCGGGGGGTGAGGGGATGCGGTGACCGAGTCGTCCGCATCCCCCCACGATCTGAGGCTGCTACTGGTTCGCCGCGCAGCGCGCCATGCCGGAGGGCTCGTCGCTCGCGCCGGCCAGTCCCTCGAGGTACGTGTCGTAGAAGGCGTCGATGTCGGCGCCCGTCGCGGACACCGTCGAGCGCCACTGCTCGACGGGCTTGTCGCCGACGAGCTCCTTCCACTCCTCGGTGTCCGCCTCGTCCCACACGTTGACCGCTCCGCCGGCTTCGGCGACGAGCTCGCACGCGCGGTCCTCGGCCGCCGCGAGGTTGTCGAAGTAGCGCGCCTCGAACTCGCCGATGAGCTCGCGGATGAGCTCGCGGTCCTCCTCCGACAGGCCGTTCCAGACCCCCGGGTTGGCGATGATCGAGTTGACCCCGTAGGTGCCCAGCCCGGTGTCGGCGATGAACGGCGCGACCTCCTGCAGGCTCAGCGACGGCATCGTGTCGAACAGCATGTTGGTGTAGCCGTCGATGAGGCCGCGCTCGAGCGACTCGTACAGCTCGCCCACCACGAGGCTCACCGGGGTGCCGCCCGCGGACTCCACCGCGATCGCGCCGTATCCGGCCGATCGGATCGACTTGCCGGCGATGTAGTCGAGGCCGGTCACCGGCTCCTTGCCCGCGAACATCGACGGCGGCACGCCGACGAAGTTGAGCACCTCGACCCCCTGCGACGTCCACTCGCGCTGATAGTCCTCGTTCTCCGCGTGGAGGTTCGTCACGGCCGAGCTCACGGCGCGCACGTCGGTGGTGGCGAACGGGATGCTCGTCACCTGGCTGAGGGGCAGCTCCGCCGGGTGGTAGAGCGGCGTCATGAAGCCGAAGTCGGCGAGGTTGTTCGCCACGCCGGGGAGGATCTCCGCCGCGGGGAGGAGCGAGCCGTCGTAGTAGGGCTCGATGACGATGCGCCCGTCGGTGCGCTCCTCGAGCTGGTCGATCATCCAGCCGAGGGCCTCGCCGTGCGGCGCGGAGGCCGAGATGTAGACGGCCATCGAGTAGGTGCGGGACTCCTGCTCGCCCGGGTCGGATGCCGCGCATCCCGAGGCGACGAGGGCGAGCGCGCTGGTCGCGCCGAGGACGAGCGGGAGGCGAATGCGTTTCTTCACCGGGAGAACTCCTTCGTTCTTGCTGCGTGGATGGGCCGCGAAGGCCCCGGCGTCGGCGTCGGGGCTGGGCTGCTATTCAGCATAATCATTATGCTGAATAGCGCAAGCGTCAGGTCGCCGGCTGCGGCGGGCCCGTCATCCCAGGGGATCGCCGAGGCGCCAGCCCGGTCCGAGCCCGTCCTCGGGCGAGTGGCGCGCCGCGAGCTCCGCGGCCCGCTCGACGTCGTGGGCGATGACCGCGCGGGCCATCGCCTCATGGGTCGCCCGGGCCACCTCGGCGGTCTCGCGATCGATGTCGAACCATTCCGTCGTCGCCTGGATCGAGTCGACGACCTCGCAGTAGATCGCCGTCAGCACGCGGTTGTTGGCGGCTCGGGCGATCTCGCGGTCGACATCCCAGCTCGCCTCGAGGATCTGCTTCGGGGTGCTCGCGAGCGCCAGCCGCGCGAGGGCGGCCTCGATCGCGGCCGCGTGACGGCTGTCGCAGTGCGTGGCCCCCTCGACCGCGACGAGCTTCTGCAGCGCGTCCTGGATGCGGAAGACGTCGTTGAGATGCTGGGGACGGTGCTGCCCGATGAGCAGCGCGTTCGTGAGCCCCCCGCGCTGCCGCTTCTGGCCGACGAAGACGCCGCCCTTCGGCCCCGGGCGCACGACGACGTAGTCGCGCACCTGCAGCAGGCGCAGCGCCTCGTTGAGCGTGCCCGGCGAGACGTCGTAACTCGAGGCGAGGGCCGCCTTCGTGCCGAGGAACGCGCCCGCGGGGAGCGAGCCGTCATCGATCGACGTCACCAGGCCGTCCGCCAACCGGGACGCCTTCGAGCCCTTGCCGACGCCCGCTTCGCTCACCCTCCGAATGTACCCATTCCTTCCCCGCGACGGTCTCGCCTGCGAGCAGCCCCATCGTGAGGTTCGGGCCGAGCGAGCCGCCCGCCCCGGGATATCCGCGCCCCATCGGGTGAGCGGTCGTGTTGCCCGCGGCGAACAGGCCGCCCAGCGGACGCCCGTCGACGTCGAGGACGCGGGCCGCGCCGTCGGTGACGAGGCCGCCGCACGTGCCGAATCCCCCGGGGTGCACCCGCAGCGCGTAGAACGGCGCCTGCTCGAGCGGCGCGAGGCACGGATTGGGCAGCCCGCGGGAGCGATCGCCCCAGTACCGGTCGTAGGCGTCGTCGCCGCGGCCGAAGTCCTCGTCGCGTCCCGACGTGGCGAAGCCGTTGAACCGCTCCACGGTCGAGCGCAGGGCGTCGGCGGGAACCCCGAGCGCCCCGGCGAGCCCGGCGAGCGAGTCGGCGCGCACGAGCCACTCCGGCAGGTCCGCCTCGACCCGGTGGTCGAACACGCCGTACCGCGTGAGGTACGCGGAGTCGAACACGGCCCACGCCGGCAGGTGGCGGAACCCGCTCGCGGTCGAGGCGTCGCGACGGTGCATCGTGCGGGTCATGTCGTTGTAGTTCTGCGACTCGTTGACGAACCTCTCGCCGCGGCCGTCGACGATGATGCTCCCCGGGCCCTGGCGCTCGAAGCGCAGCAGGCTCGACAGCTGAGCGCCCTCGGTGCGGTCGGTGTCGATGAGGGCCATCGGCCCCCAGAACGCCTCCCCCATGTTGCCGGTGGCCGCGCCCGCCTCGAGCGCCATGCGGATGCCGTCGCCGGTGTTGTGCGGCGGCGAGCAGCGCGCGTCCATCGGGCCGGAGAGATGCTCCTCGACCATCCCCCGGTTCCACTCGAACCCTCCGCAGGCGAGCACGACGCCACGCGCCGCCGCGACGACGACGTCGCCGACGACCACGCCGGCGATCCGGCCGTCCTCCGCGACCAGCCGCTCGACCGGCGCGTCCGTCACGAGCGCGACGCCGGCATCCCGGCAGGCCTCGACGAGCGCGGCGACGAGGGCGTTGCCGCGCGAGACGAGCCCCTTCGCCCGCCGCTCGGCGAAGAGCTCCTGCGGGTAGCGGGTGACGGCGAGCCACTCGGCGTACTCGGCCATCGTGAAGGGCGGCCGCCGGTCCGGGCGCAGCGCCTCGAGGAGCGGCCCGAGCCGCGTCGTGTCGTAGAAGTCGGGGTCGAGGGAGCGCCCGCTCGGGACGGACCCCTCGAGGTCCGGCCGATAGTCGGGATAGTCGCGCGCGACCGCGAACCGGATGCCGAGCTCGCCGAGGATCCCGATCATGCGGGGCCCGTTCGCGATGAAGGCGTCGAGGACGGCCGGCGACGAGTGCCCCGCGGTCAGGGTCTGCAGGTAGCGGCGAGCGGCCTCCGGGCTGTCGGAGAGCCCTGCGGCGTGCAGGTAGGGGTTGTCGGGCACCCAGAGCGTCCCGCCCGACACGGCGGACGTGCCGCCGAGCCATCGCGACTTCTCGAGCACGACGACCGAGCATCCGGCACGGGCCGCGGCGATCGCGGCGAGGAGCCCGGCCGCCCCCGAGCCCACGACCACGACGTCGGCCTCGTCGCGGTCATCGCCCGTCCAATAGCGCATCATCGATCCTTCGGGGGTTCGCGGCGACCCGCGCGCCCGGGGACGCGCGGGTCGAACCGGCTCAGTGGAGGCGACCGGCCTTCTCGTACGCGGCGATGACGTCCGGCGTCACCTCGAGGGGACGCTCGTAGGAGAGGTCGGAGCGGTCCCAGGTGCCGTGCGGGTAGCCGCTCCAGTCGCCGAAGACGGATCCGTCGGAGATGACCCGCCAGTCCTCCATGACCTTGCGGACGGCGATCCGCCACTCCCCGTCGCGCTTCTCGAGGCGGTCGATGTAGCGCCCGCCGGCGATGTGCACCGTCTTCCCGTCCTTGTACTTGTGCACGAAGATCACGTAGGTCTCGGTGTGCGCGGTGTCCCCGTCGAGCTCGCAGTTGTGGGTCGTGAGGTTGTGCTGGTGGGCGGTCAGCGCGCTGTGCACGCGGTAGTTCGCCCACTCGACGAACGCGTCGCGGCTCGTGCTGAGGAAGTTGCCGTGGTTGTCGATCGCGTCCTCGTGGAAGGCCGTGGCGAGCAGCTCGTCGTCGTGCCGGTCGAGCCCGCGCGCGTAGCGGTTGAGGCAGTCGCGGATGGCCTGGCGGTCCAGCATCTCCTGCAGCTTCGCGAGCATCTCGGGGGTCAGGGCGTCAGTCATTCGAGGTGTTTCCCAATCAGTCGTCGTTGACCGCTCGGTGATCGCGCGGTGCTATTCATCATAATGATTATGACGGATAGCACAACACGGGCGACTCAGGCGGCGCCGTTGACCGTCAGCCCGCCGTCGACCGCGATCGTCTGCCCGGTCAGATAGGACGAGCGGGCGGAGGCGAGGAAGACGATGACCTCGGCGATCTCCTCGGGCTCCGCGAAGCGCCCGAGCGCCGTCCGGCCGAGCGCCCGATCGGCGTCGAGCCGGCCGGTCGCGATGAGGCGCTCGTTCTCCGGCGTGCGCGTGTAGCCCGGCGCCACCGCGTTGCACCGGATGCCCTCGCTCCCCCACTCGATGGCGAGCGACCGGGTCAGCGACTCGAGCCCGGCCTTCGCCGCGCCGTACGCGGAGCGTCCCGCCGCGACGCGCGACGCCATCGCCGACGAGACGTTGACGATGGCCGACGCGGGCGCCGCCCGCAGCAGCTCGTAAGCCGCGCGCGCCACGACGAACGCCGCGGAGAGATGCACCGCGAGCATCGCGTCCCAGTCCTCGAGGGCCAGCGTCTCGGCCGGCCCGACGCGCACGAACCCGGCGCAGTTGACCAGGGCGTCGACGCGCGGCCGGTGCTCGGC
>JAEWKY010000241.1 GCA_023457615.1 Actinomycetes bacterium
GGTCGTCGCGGTCGAGCAGGGCGCGCGGCGCGGCACGGCCTTCCACCCGGAGGTCTCCGGCGAGACGCGGTTCCACGAGCGCTTCCTCGACCACGTGGACCGGCGGTCGGCCGGGGTGGGTAGGGTCGGGGCATGAGCACGCCGGAGACCTCCGACGCCCTGAGCCCGCGCCCGGTCGAGGCGCCGCTCGTCCCTCCGGCCGCCGAGGCGGGCCCTCCCGCGCGGGCGCGCTCGCGGCTGCCCTGGATCGTCGGCGGCGTCGTGCTCGGCGTGCTGCTCCTCGCCGGAGCGGGTACGGCCGCGTTCCTGCTGCTCACCCCGGCGAGCGGTCCCGGGCCCGCGGAGGCCGTCGAGGCCTACGACCGCGCGTACGCCGAGGTCGACTGCGAGCTCTTCGCGTCGGTGACCACCGACGCGTACCGCGAGGCGCTCGCGCCCACGTGCGCCGACTTCGAGGCGGAGGCCCAGGCCTTCGTCGACAACTTCACCGAGTACGACGTCGCGATCGGGAGCACCGAGATCGACGGAGCGACGGCGACCGTCACGACGACCGAGTCGTGGGTGCTCGACGGCCAGGAGAACTCGGCGGAGTACGTCTACACGCTCGTCGCCGACCGCGGCGTCTGGCGCATCGACGACCTCGACTGACCGGCTCCCTCGTCTGACCGGGCTCTCGACCGGCCGATGCCCTCGACCGACCGGGCCGGCAGCGTCTCCGCCCACGGGCGGCTCGGCGGCGGCATGATCGGGTCATGAAGATCTACTCGGACTACGCCGGCCGCCGCACCCGTCAGATCGTCGGCGACCTCGTCGCGCTCGGCGCGATCGGCCTGTGGATCTGGTTCGGCGTGACCGTCTTCCAGCTCGTCCAGGGGCTCGCCTCCTGGGGCGTGCAGATGGAGGAGGCCGGCGCGGGCTTCGAGGACACGATGACCGACATCGGCGACACGCTCGGCGGGATCCCGCTCATCGGCCCGGGCATCCGCCTGCCGTTCGACGGCGCGAGCGGCGCGGGCGCCGCCCTCGAGGCGGCGGGCCGCTCGCAGCAGGAGGCGGTGCTGCAGCTCGCGACGACGCTCGGGGTCGGCATCCCGCTCGTGCCGGTGCTCACGATCCTCGCCCTCTGGCTCGTCCCGCGCATCCTCTTCATCCGTCGCGCCGGTCGTGCGAAGGCCGTCGTGCAGGCCGAGGCCGGGATGGACCTCCTCGCCCTCCGCGCGCTCACGACGCAGAAGCTCTCCGCGATCACCAGGATCGATCCGGATGCCCTCGGCGCGTGGCGTCGCGGCGACGCGGACACCGTGCGACAGCTCGCCCAGCTCGAGCTCCGCGCGGCGGGGGTCCGGCTGCGCGAGGAGTGAGCCGGCCGGGCGGCTAGAGCACGTCGGTCGTGAGCCGGACCTCGACGGGGGCCGCGGCGGCCACCGCGCGATACGCGGGGGATCGGCGCACGGCGCTCGCGAAGTCGCCCGCCGTCGTCGGCGCGAAGTGCCACAGATGCCCGCGGCCGAGGGCGCGGCGCGACGGCGTCCACCGGTAGCTGAGGCACAGGGTCACCTGCACGATCGGCTCGTCGTCGCCCTCGCGGACGAGCTGCCGCGTGAACCCGGCGGTGAAGCGCGTCGCGTCGGCATCCGGGCCCCACTGCCACAGCAGCCCGTCGCCCTCGTCGCGGATCGACGTGTGCTGGGCGCGGAACCCCGCGTAGAACGTCGTCGTGGCTGCGAGCGCGCTCGGGATCCGGAGCCCTTCGAGGGTCTCGCCCGACTCCGCGAGGTGGCGGCGGAACGCGTTCTCGGCGAACGAGATGCGGAACCAGCGGGCGGGCACCCCGAGAGCCTAGGCGGGGGCAGGATGCCGCGCCAGCTAAGATCGGACGGTCGCCGCGGCGACGACGCGGCACCAGCGCGGCAACAAGAGGAGCATCGTGAGCGGTCATTCCAAGTGGGCGACGACCAAGCACAAGAAGGCGGTCATCGACGCCCGGCGTGCCAAGTCGTTCGCGAAGCTCATCAAGAACATCGAGGTCGCGGCCAAGATCGGCGGCGCCGACCTCGCCGGCAACCCGACGCTCTTCGACGCCGTGCAGAAGGCCAAGAAGACCTCGGTGCCCAACGACAACATCGACCGCGCCATCAAGCGCGGCGCGGGCATCGGCGGCGAGGCCGTCAACTACGAGTCGATCATGTACGAGGCCTACGGCCCGAGCGGCGTCGCCTTCCTCGTCGAGTGCCTCACCGACAACAAGAACCGCGCGGCGGCCGAGGTGCGCACGGCGCTGAGCCGCAACGGCGGCACGCTCGCCGACCCGGGCAGCGTCGCCTACAACTTCAGCCGCAAGGGCGTCATCTCGATCACGAAGGCCGACGGCATCGACGAGGACCGCATCCTCGAGGCCGTGCTCGAGGCCGGCGCCGAGGAGGTCAAGGACCACGGCGGCGGCTTCGAGGTGGTCACCGACCCGTCCGACCTCGTGCAGGCCCGTTCGGCGCTGCAGGAGGCGGGCATCGAGTACGACTCGGCCGAGGCCGAGTTCGTGGCCAACCTCGCGGTCGAGGTCGACGCCGAGACGGCGCGCAGGGTGTTCCGGCTCATCGACGCGCTCGAGGACAGCGACGACGTGCAGAACGTCTTCAGCAACTTCGACATCCCGGACTCGGTGCAGGCCGAGCTCGATCAGGACGACTGAGCCCGGCAGGCTGCTCGTCCCCGAGTCGCCACGTCCCACGTCGCGTCGACGCTCACGCGTGTCGCCCGGATTTCGCACATACGTTCGATAGCCTGAGCCGGTGCGCATCCTCGGCATCGACCCGGGCCTGACCCGGTGCGGCGTGGGCGTCGTCGAGCTCGGCGACGGCCGTCGCGTGCGCTTCGTGCACGCCGGCGTGATCCGTACCCCGGCCGACGACCCGCTCGACGCCCGGCTGCTCGCGGTCTCGACCGGCATCCGAGCGCTCATCGCGGAGTTCGCCCCCGACGCCGTGGCCGTGGAGCGGGTCTTCGCGCAGCACAACCTGCGCACCGTGATGGGCACGGCGCAGGCGAGCGGCATCGCCCTCGTCGCGGCGGCCGAGCACGGGCTGCCGGTGGGCCTCCACACGCCGAGCGAGGTCAAGGCGGCGATCACGGGCTACGGGGCCGCCGAGAAGCTCCAGGTCGGCACGATGGTCATGCGCATCCTCGGGCTCGACGCCATCCCGAAGCCCGCCGACGCCGCCGACGCCCTCGCGCTCGCGATCTGCCACGGCTGGCGGGGTGATCGAGCGACTCCGACGTCGACCCCGACCGCCATGACGCCCGCCCAGGCGGCGTGGCAGGCGGCCGAGAGGTCGGCCGCGAAACGTAGGGTGGCCTCGTGATCGCGTCCGTCCGTGGTGAGGTGCTGAGCCTCACCGGCTCGCACGTCATCATCGAGGTCGGCGGCCTCGGCTACGCCGTGCAGATCACCCCGCAGCACGGCCTGTCGCTGCGCGTCGGGCAGGAGACCCGCGTGCACACCGCGCTCATCGTGCGGGAGGACGACCAGAGCCTCTTCGGCTTCGCGACGCGCGAGGAGCTCGAGATGTTCGACCTGCTGCGCGGAGTCTCGGGCGTCGGTCCCAAGTCGGCGCTCGGCGTGCTCGCGACCCTCACGCCCGACCAGATCGCGGCGGCCGTCGCCGGCGAAGACGACGCGCCGTTCCGCAAGGTGTCCGGCATCGGTCCGAAGACCGCCAAGCTCATGGTCGTCTCGCTCGCGGGCAAGATCCTCGCCCCGGCGCACGTCGCACCCGCCGCGAAGGCGCCCGCGGGCTCGACGACGCAGAGCGTCATCACCGCGCTCGTCGGCCTCGGCTGGAACGAGAAGGTCGCGGCGCAGGCCGTCGACGAGGTCGTCGAGGCCGCCACCGAGGACGGCGCCCTGCCGGTGCCCGCGCTCCTGCGGCTCGCGCTCGCCCGCCTCGGTCCCCAGCATCCGCGACCCGAGCGGGTCGACTCGTGAGCGAGCAGCCGGCCGCCGAGTCGGAGGCGGAGCTCGCCTTCGAGGGGGCCCTCCGTCCGCGATCGCTCGCCGAGTTCGTCGGTCAGGCGAAGGTGCGCGGTCAGCTGCAGCTGCTGCTCGACGCCGCCGCGCTGCAGAACCGCACGCCCGACCACATCCTGCTCGCCGGCCCGCCGGGGCTCGGCAAGACGACGCTCGCGATGATCGTCGCCCACGAGTCCGGCCGCCCGCTGCGCATGTCGAGCGGACCGGCCATCCAGCACGCGGGCGACCTCGCCGCCCTGCTCTCGAGCCTCGTGCCGGGAGAGGTGCTCTTCATCGACGAGATCCATCGCATGGCCCGCAGCGCCGAGGAGATGCTCTACCTCGCGATGGAGGACTTCCGCATCGACATCATGGTGGGCAAGGGCGCGGGGGCGACGAGCATCCCGCTCGACCTCGCGCCGTTCACCCTCGTCGGCGCGACGACCCGCTCGGGCCTGCTGCCGAACCCGCTCCGCGATCGGTTCGGCTTCACGGCGAACCTCGAGTTCTACGACGACGCCGAGCTCGACGAGGTGCTCGCGCGTGCGGCACGCGTGCTCGGCCTCGACATCCCGGGCGACGCCCGCCGCGAGATCGCGAGTCGCAGCCGGGGCACCCCGCGCATCGCGAACCGGCTGCTGCGCCGAGTGCGCGACTTCGCGCTCGTGCGCGGGGGAGGGGCGGGCATGGATGCCGTCGACGGGGCCCTCGAGCTCTACGACGTCGACCCGATCGGGCTCGACCGCCTCGACCGCGCCGTGCTCCAGGCGATCATCGAGCGCTTCGACGGGGGCCCGGTGGGGCTCGGCACGCTCGCCGTGAGCGTGGGCGAGGAGGCCGACACGATCGAGTCGGTGGTCGAGCCGTTCCTCGTGCGCGTCGGGATGCTGAGCCGCACCCCGCGCGGTCGCGTCGCCACCCGTCGGGCGTTCGAGCACCTCGGGGTGCGGCCGCGGGGAGGCGGCGTGCGGGCTCAAGGAACGCTCTTCGACGATGACATATGATGCAGGGGGTCTTGCGGGCCGTACCCGATCGGCCGCTCACACCCCCTGACTCCCTGGAAGGTCATCCCGTATGGAACTCTTCGCCGATCCGGTGAACCTCGGACTCTTCGCGCTCATCGCGGTCTTCATCGTCTTCATGATCTTCAGCTCGCGTCGTCGTCGCCGCGCCACCGAGGAGATGCGCGCGAAGATCCAGCCTGGCGCCGAGGTGATGACGAGCTTCGGCCTCTACGGCACGCTCGTGTCGGTCGACGAGGAGAAGAACGAGGCGCTCGTCGAGACGCAGCCCGGTGTCGTGCTGCGCGTGCACAGCCAGACGATCGCGAAGGTCGTCGACGAGACCGAGCCCGCCGCGGAGGACGCGGAGGAGGACGCCGAGATCCTCGAGGCGACCGGCGCGATCACCGACCCCGAGATCGACATCACGGACGAGCCCGAGTTCGGGGAGCGCACCGATGCGGCCGACAAGCCCGCCCCCGAGAAGCGCACGCGCGCGCCGCGCACGCCCAAGAAGCCGACCGAGTAGTCGACCTCCCGAATCCGCGGTCCCCGCTCGGGGACCGCAGCGGTGCGCACCGGATGCGCGCCGGCCTGAGCAGAAAGTAGAGGCGCGTGGCCACCAAGTCGTCGACGCCCGCCCGGAAGGCCGCGCGCTCGCTCGCCTGGCTCGGAGCGATCATCGCCGTGCTCGCCGCCATCGTCGGCGGCACGATGCTGTGGGGCGGGTCCAACGGACTCCCGAAGCTGGCCCTCGACCTCGAGGGCGGCACGCAGATCATCCTCGAGCCAAGGATCGCCGAGGGTCAGTCGCAGGTCACGCAGGAGCAGCTCGACCAGGCGGTCGCCATCATCCGCCAGCGCGTCGACGCCACCGGTGTCGCGGAGGCGGAGATCTCCACGCTCGGCAACAACATCGTCGTCGCCATCCCGGGTGAGCCCGACCAGGCGACGCTCGACCGGCTCCAGGCCTCGGCGAAGCTCGAGTTCCGCGCGGTGCTGCTGGCCGACCTGCCCTCGAACACCTCGGTCGACGACGGCACCGAGGAGGGCGCGGAGGACGACGCGGGCGACGACGGCGCGACGCCCGACCCGACCGACTCGGCCTCGCCGGACCCCGAGACCGCCGAGACGCCCGATCCGGCCGCGACCCCGAGCGCCACGCCGACCGACGGCAGCGACATCGCGTGGATCACGCCCGAGCTGCAGGAGGAGTTCGACACGTTCGACTGCTCGACGCTCACCACCGCCACGACCAACGCGGCCGACCCGACGAAGCCGCTCGTGACGTGCGAGGCCGACCTCTCGATCAAGTACCTGCTCGGGCCGGTCGAGGTCGACGGCTCGACGATCAGCGACGCGTCGGCGGGCATCCAGCGCGGCGCGAACGGCGCCGCCACCAACCAGTGGGCGGTCTACCCGGTCTTCAACGACGAGGGCACCGAGGCGTTCGGCGACGTCACGACGCGGCTCGTCTCGCTCGACGGCGTGCGCAACCAGTTCGCGATCGTGCTCGACGGCAAGGTCATCTCGGCGCCGACGACGAACGCGGCGATCACGAACGGTAAGCCCGAGATCAGCGGCTCGTTCTCGCAGGAGTCGGCCCAGACCCTCGCCAACCAGCTCAAGTTCGGCGCGCTCCCGATCAGCTTCGGCGTGCAGAGCCGCGACACGATCTCGTCGACCCTCGGCGAGAGCCAGCTCGCGAGCGGCCTCATCGCCGGCGGCATCGGCCTCCTGCTGGTCGTGATCTACTCGTTCTTCCAGTACCGGCTGCTCGCGACCGTGACGATCGCCTCGCTCGTCGTGGCGGCGATCATCACCTATCTGACGATCACGATCATGGCCTGGGGCCGGCTCGACTACCGGCTGTCGCTCGCGGGAGTCGCGGGCCTCATCGTCGCCATCGGATTCACCGTCGACTCGTTCATCGTCTACTTCGAACGCATCCGCGACGAGCTGCGCGACGGTCGGGGTCTGACCGGCGCCGTCGAGGCGGGTTGGAAGCGCGCGCTGCGCACGATCTACGCGGCGAAGGGCGTCACGCTGCTCTCGGCGATCGTGCTCTACATCGTCGCCGTCGGCAACGTCCGCGGCTTCGCCTTCACCCTCGGCATCACCGTCATCATCGACGTGCTCGTGGTCGTGCTGTTCACGCACCCGATGCTGCAGCTGCTCGCCACGACGAGGTTCTTCTCCTCCGGGCATCCGCTCAGCGGTCTCGATCCGCAGGCCCTCGGCGCGGTGTATCGCGGCCGGGCCGAGTTCCGGGTCTCGAACGAGGCGCGCCGCGGCGGCGCGAACCGCGAGGCGGAGCGACGCCAGACCATCGCCGAGCGCAAGGCGGCCGACGCCGTCCCGACGAGCGCTCCGTCGTCCTCGGACTCCAAGGGGAAGAAGTAATGGCCAGCGGCCTGACGCGCTTCGGCAACGACCTCTACACGGGGGAGCGGTCGGTTCCGTTCATCCGCCTGCGCACGATCTGGCTCTCGATCGCGGCGGCGCTCATGCTCGTCGCGATCGCGGTGCCCTTCGTGCGGGGCGCCGGCGACTTCGGCTCGGGCTTCAACTTCGGCATCGAGTTCCGCGGCGGCTCGCAGTTCCAGGTCGCCGAGGCGACGGTGGGCGACGGCGGCCAGCCGGACTCGACGCTCGCCGAGGACGCCGTGCACTCGGTGGTGCCGGAGGCCGTGGTGCGCGTGAGCATCGTCGGCGACGACGGCGTGCGGGTGCAGACCGACCAGCTCACCGACGAGGAGACGCGCGAGGTCGCCGCCGAGCTCGGCGACGCGTACGAGTCGGACTCGGTCACCTCGTCGTTCATCGGGCCGACGTGGGGCGCGGACATCACCCGCCAGGCCCTCATCGGCCTCGGTGTCTTCCTCGCGCTCGCGCTCGTCATGATGGCGATCTACTTCCGCACCTGGAAGATGTCGCTCGCCGCGATCCTCTCCCTGTTCCACGACCTCGTCATCACGGTCGGCGTCTACGCCGCGACCGGCTTCGAGATCACCCCGGCCGCCGTCATCGGCTTCCTCACGATCCTCGGCTTCTCGCTCTACGACACGGTCGTCGTGTTCGACAAGATCCGCGAGAACACGTCCGAGATGGGCGACGACTCGTCGCGCACCTTCGGCGAGACGGTCAACCTCGCGGTCAACCAGACCCTCGTGCGCTCGATCAACACGGGCGTCGTGGCGGCGCTGCCGGTCGCGGCGATCCTCTTCATCGGATCGTTCGCCCTCGGCGCCGACACGCTCCGCGACATCTCGCTCGCCCTGCTGGTCGGAACGCTCATCGGCACCTACTCGACCCCGTTCGTCGCGGCGCCGCTCTACGTGCTGTTCCGCGAGCGCGAGGAGAGGATCGCCCGTCGCGACAAGCGCGTGCTCGAGGCGCGGGAGAAGCAGGCTGTCGCGGTCTAGCGTCTCCGTGCGGTCAGCGGGCACGCGTCTCGAAACCTAGAATCACTCCATGACGGAGACGCAGGCGCCGGGTTCCACGGCATCCCTGCGCCAGATCCTGCCGCGGCTGTTCTCGCGCGCGCAGCCGAGCGGCGCCGTCGACCGGCTGCTCAAGACGGTGCGCACGCACCATCCGAAGGCGGATGTCGCGCTCATCGAGCGCGCGTACGCCGCGGCCGAGCGCGCGCACCGCGGCCAGAAGCGCAAGAGCGGCGAGCCGTACATCACGCATCCGGTCGCGGTCGCACAGATCCTCGCCGACCTCGGCATCGGCCCCAAGACTCTCGCCGCGGCCCTGCTGCACGACACGGTCGAGGACACCGACTACACGCTCGACCTCGTGCGCGCCGACTTCGGCGACGAGATCGCGATGCTCGTCGACGGGGTGACGAAGCTCGACAAGCTCAAGTACGGCGACTCCGCGCAGGCCGAGACGGTGCGCAAGATGGTCGTCGCGATGAGCAAGGACATCCGCGTGCTCGTCATCAAGCTCGCCGACCGCCTGCACAACGCGCGGACGTGGGGCTTCGTGCCGGAGGAGTCGGCGAAGCGCAAGGCGCAGGAGACCCTCGAGATCTACGCGCCGCTCGCGCATCGGCTGGGCATCCAGACCATCAAGTGGGAGCTCGAGGATCTCTCCTTCGCGGTGCTGCATCCGAAGCTCTACGTCGAGATCGAGAGCCTCGTGCGCGACCGCACGCCGCAGCGCGAGCAGTTCGTGCAGAACGTCATCGACGCGGTCAACGACGACCTCAAGGCGGGCAAGATCAAGGGCCAGGTCGTCGGCAGGCCGAAGCAGTACTACTCGATCTACCAGAAGATGGTGCTGCGCGGCCGCGACTTCACGGAGATCTACGACCTCGTCGGCATCCGCGTGCTCGTGAACAACATCCGCGACTGCTACGGCGTGCTCGGCGCGATCCACGCGCGCTGGAACCCCGTGCCGGGCCGCTTCAAGGACTACATCGCGACGCCGAAGTTCAACCTCTACCAGTCGCTGCACACGACGGTCATCGGGCCCCAGGGCCGCCCCGTCGAGATCCAGATCCGCACGCACGAGATGCACCAGCGCGCCGAGTTCGGCGTCGCGGCACACTGGAAGTACAAGGAGCGCCTCAAGGCCGGCCGCGGCGAGGAGGACTCGCGCACGACCGACACCGAGATGGCCTGGCTCGCCCACATCAGCGACTGGCAGGCCGAGACCGAGGACGCGGGCGAGTTCCTCGACAACCTCCGCTTCGAGATCGGCGCGAAGGAGGTCTACGTCTTCACGCCGCAGGGCAAGGTGATCGGCCTGCCCGCCGGGGCGACCCCGGTCGACTTCGCCTACGCGGTGCACACCGAGGTGGGCCACCGCACGATGGGCTCCAAGGTCAACGGGCGCCTCATCCCGCTCGAGACGGTGCTCTCCTCGGGCGACGTGGTCGAGGTCTTCACCTCGAAGAACCCCGACGCCGGACCCAGTCAGGACTGGCTCAACTTCGTCAAGAGCCCCCGCGCGCGCAACAAGATCCGCGGCTGGTTCACGAAGGAGCGCCGCGAGGAGGCGATCGAGCACGGCAAGGATGCGATCGCCCGCGCGATGCGCAAGCAGAACCTGCCGCTGCAGAAGCTCATGAGCTCCGACGTCTTCGCCGAGGTCGCCGCGGGCATGCGCTACGACGGCGTCGAGGCGCTGTACGCCGCCGTCGGCGAGGGGCACGTCTCGACCCAGTCGGTGCTCGAGAAGGTCGTCGCCGCGGTGCAGTCCGAGGCGGAGGCCGACGAGGCCGAGGTGCCGTTCGTCCCCAAGGGCCGGGCCCGCCAGCTCAAGTCGAGCGACTCGGGCGTGCTCGTGCGCGGGGCGCCCGACATCCTCGTCAAGCTCGCGAAGTGCTGCACGCCGGTGCCGGGCGACTCGATCGTCGGCTTCGTGACGCGCGGATCGGGCGTCTCGGTGCATCGCCACGACTGCAAGAACGTCGGCACGCTCGAGGCCGAGCGCGAGCGGATGATCGAGGTCGAGTGGGCGCCGACCTCGTCGAGCGTCTTCCTCGTGCAGATCCAGGTGGAGGCCCTCGACCGCGCCGGGCTGCTCTCGGACATCACGCGGGTGCTCTCCGAGAACCACGTGAACATCCTGTCGGCGTCGGTGTCGACCTCGAGCGACCGTCTCGCCCTGTCGCGCTACGTCTTCGAGATGGGCGACACCGTGCATCTCGACCGGCTGCTCAACGCGGTGCGCCGCATCGACGCCGTCTACGACGTCTACCGCGTCTCGACCGCCTGACCCTCGCCGGCCCCCGGGTCCCCCAGAGCTCGCGCCAGGCGCTCGGCGGCCCTCCGCTTGGCGGGGATGCCCGCGCGTCGGGCGAGGTCGGCGCGGCAGTCCGCGAGGTCGAACCCGGCGAGGCCGGCGAGCCTCCTGACGGCGTCGGCCGCCGCGGCGTCGAACGCGGGCATCCTCGCGAGGTCGATCGCGGTGCGCAGCGGAGTCGTGACCCGCGCGGAGCCGAGGTGCGCGACGTCACCGTCGGCGTAGACGATCTCGCGCACGCTCATCCGGCGGTCGGGGGCCAGCCGGGTGCGCGCCTCGGGGGTCACCGCGAAGGCGGGGCGGGCGGGAGCCTCGGCCGCGCCCCAGATCCACGCGGCCGTGCCGAGCTCGGCGATGAACCGGCGCGACCGGTCGCCGAGCACCGCGAGCGCGCGATGTCGCGGGCTCTCGAGCTCGCCGATGAGGCAGTACGCGTCGGCGAGCTCGTACACGTCGCCGTCGAGGCGCGCCGCCTGCAGCTCCGCCCAGGTCAGGTCGCCGGGGGAGAGCACGGAGGCGAGGGTGGACACGCGACCCACCCTGCCGGGCGACCGCGGCATCCGGAGCCGTCCGGGCGCGATCGGTGCAGGACGCGCCCTGTGGAGAGCGGGGAGGCTCAGCCGCCGAGGGCGTCGAGCCAGCCGCGGCGCGCATCGAGAGCCGCCTCCGCCTCGCGGACCTTGCGTGTGTCGCCCGCCGCCTTCGCCGCCGCGAGCTCGCGCTCGAGCTTCTCGATCGCGTCGGAGAGCTGCGCCCCGAATCCGCTCGACCGCGCGACCTTCTCCGGGTCGGTGCGGTTCCAGTGGTCGTCGTCGAGCTTCTTGACCGCGGCCTCGACCTTGCGCAGGCGGTCCTCGACGGAGCGGAGCGCGTCGCGCGGCACCTTGCCGATCGCGTCCCAGCGACGCTGGATGCCCGTGAGGGTGCGCTTCGCCGACTCGCGGTCGGTCTCGGTCAGCAGCTTCTCGGCCTCCTCCAGGAGCGCGAGCTTCTGCTCGAGGTTGCCCGAGAACTCCTCGTTCTCACGGGCGTCCACCTCGGCCTTCGCCGCGTAGAGCGCGTCGCCCGCGGCCTTGAAGCGCGCCCAGAGGGCGTCGTCGACCTTCTTGCCCGCGCGGCCCGCGAGCTTCCACTCGTCGAGCAGCCGGCGGTAGTCCGGGATCGCGGCCGTGCCGCGACCGACGAGCGCCTCGGCGCGCTCGGCGAGCTCCTGCTTGCGGGTGCGCGCCTCCTTGTGGGTGCTGTCGAGCTCCGCGAAGAACGACTTGCGCTGGGTCTCGAGGCTCGCCCGCGCGGCCCGGAACCTCTTCCAGAGGTCGTCGCTCGCCGACTTGGGCAGGCGGGGCCCGTCCTTCTGCGCGGTCTGCCAGCGTCCGAAGAGCTCGTCGAGCTTGGACGACACCTGCTTCCACTGCGCCTTCGCCGGGTCCTGGGCCGCGAGGGTCTCGACCTCGGCGACGAGTGCCTCCCGCTCGGCCAGCGCGGCGTCGACGAGTGCGCGCGCCTCCGCCGACTGCTTCTCGGTGAGCTCGCCGACGCTGCCGGAGAGCTTGCCGAGCCGCTCGGTGAGGGATGCCAGATCGCCGACCGCGTTCGCGCCCGACACCGCCTCGGTGAGCGACGCGATCGCCTTCGACACGTCGGCCGCCGGGGCGCCGCCGCGCACGCGCTGCTCGAGCAGCGCGACCTGGCCCTGGAGCTCGGTGAACTTGCGCTCGAAGTAGGCCAGGGCCTCCTCGGGCGTCGCGTCGGGGTAGGAGCCCACCGCGCGTTCGCCGTCGGTCTCGCGCACGTACACCGTGCCGTCGTCGCCGACTCGGCCCCAGGCCTGTTCGTTCGTCACAGGAAGTCCCTCGCTGTCGAGGCCCGCCGGGGTGGGCGGGCGTGCGTCCGGAAGCCTCCGTCCGGACTGGGGACTCAGCCTATTGCACGGCTCTCGGCTCGGGGCACGGCTCCCGCGCACGGCGCCGCGGGGAGGACGGCCCGGCCCAGGGTCACTCGAGGGTGAAGTCGGTGATGACGACGCTCTGCAGGGGGAGCCCGCTGCCGTCCGCACCGACCGACGCCGGGTCGACGCCGCCCGCGACGAGCCCCCGCAGCTCGTCGAGGCCGGAGGTCACGGTGCCGACGATCGAGTAGCCGCCCGTCGAGCCGTCGAGCGTCGTGTCGGTGAGCACGATGAAGAACTGGTGGCCGTTGCTGTACGGGTCGGCGCCGCGTGCCATCGCGATCGAGCCGGCCGGGTAGAGCGCGTCGGCCGGCGCGTTCTCGATCGGGCCGAAGGAGTACAGCGGGTCGGGGCCGCCGACGCCGTCGACCGAGCCGCACTGCAGGAACGCGAGGTCGCCGGCGAGCCGGTGGCAGGTCTTGCCCGGGTAGTAGGTCTGACCGTAGTCCTGCACGAAGCCCGCGACGGCCTGCGGCGCGACGATGCCGTCGAGCTCGACGCCCACGACCGTCTCGTTGAACGTGAACGCCCCCGTCCACACCCGGTCCTCGGAGAGGTCGGCGTCGGGCGCGCCGACGTTCTCACCCGCGACGGCCGTGTCGGTGGGCGCGGGGGTCGGCGTTCCCGGACCCCACGTGAAGTACGAGATCTGCGTGAAGCCCGCGAGGGCTGCGACGAGCACGACGCCGACGACGGCGGCGATGTTGTCGCGCACGCGTCGACGGTTCTGCGTGGCGTTCAACTGCTGGCGCGCCTCGTACCGCTTGAGACGGGATGCCGCCTCCCGGGATTCGCGCTGCTGCTTCTGTGCCACGTGTCGTGCCCTTCCGTTGCCGCACAGAACTCTACTGTGCGCCTCGCGCCGCTCCGACCGGCGCGTCGGACGACGCGGTTACGATGGCCCGGTGAACGCCCAGCCCGGACTCCGCGCCGGCTCGGCTCCGCTCGCGGTGCGGATGCGGCCGCGCTCCCTCGACGAGGTCACCGGACAGTCGCACCTGCTCAAGCCGGGCTCGCCGCTCGTCAACCTCGCGAACGACACGACGGGGGAGTCGGGCGCGGTGTCGCTCATCCTCTGGGGCCCGCCGGGCACGGGCAAGACGACCCTCGCGCAGGCGATCGCGCACTCGTCGGGCCGGCGCTTCGTCGAGCTCTCGGCCGTCACGGCGGGCGTCAAGGACGTGCGCGAGGTCATGGAGAAGGCCCGCGCCGACCGCGACCTCTACGGCGTGTCGACCGTGCTCTTCCTCGACGAGATCCATCGCTTCACGAAGGCGCAGCAGGACGCCCTGCTGCCGGGCGTCGAGAACGGCTGGGTGATCCTCGTCGCGGCGACGACCGAGAACCCGTCGTTCTCCGTCGTCGCGCCGCTGCTGTCCCGGTCGCTGCTGCTCACGCTCCGGGCGCTCGGCGACGACGACCTCGCGCTGCTCCTGGATCGCGCCGTCGTCGATCCGCGAGGTCTCGCCGGCGGGGTGACGCTCGCCGACGACGCCCGGGCGGCGATCGTGCGGCTCGCCTCGGGCGACGCCCGGCGGGCGCTCACGGCGCTCGAGGCCGCGGCCACGGCGGCGCTCGCCGAGGACACGGGCACGGCCGCGCCCGAGATCTCGGCCGATCTGGTCGCGCGCACCGTCGACCGCGCCCTGCTGCGCTACGACCGCCAGGGCGACGAGCACTACGACGTCATCTCGGCGTTCATCAAGAGCATCCGCGGCTCCGACGTCGACGCCTCGCTGCACTACCTCGCGCGCATGATCGAGGCGGGCGAGGATCCCCGCTTCATCGCGCGCCGCGTGATGATCAGCGCCGCCGAGGACATCGGGATGGCCGACCCCCAGGCGCTGCCGATCGCGGTGGCCGCCGCCGAGGGCGTCGCGCTCATCGGCATGCCGGAAGGCCGGATCCTGCTCGCGGAGGCGGTCGTCTACCTCGCGACCGCCCCGAAGTCGAACGCGTCGTACAAGGCCCTGGATGCGGCGATCGCCGACGTGCGCGCCGGCCGACTCGGCCGCATCCCCGTGCCGCTGCGCGACGCGCACTATCCGGGGGCGAAGCGGCTCGGTCACGGCAAGGGCTACCTGTACGCGCACGACGCCCCGAACGGGGTCGCCGCGCAGCAGTACCTCCCCGACGAGCTCGCCGGCACGCGCTACTACGAGCCGACGGGCCACGGCTACGAGCGGGACGTCACCGCGCGCCTCGAGAGGATCCGGGCCATCCTCCGCGGGGAGTGAGCCCGATCCGCCCGTCTGGTAGTCTTTCTCGGTTGGTCATCGCCAACACATCCCCTTCGCGCTGTGCCAGCTGCACAGTCTCCCCGGCGGCGTCGACGTGCCTCCGGATCGGATGGAAGTGGAGACGTACGTCTGTGAGCCGCGAGAGACGCGGCCACGTGGTTGGAAGGCTCCATCTTGGTCACCAAGTCCCAGGACCGCCGTAAGGTCCGTCTCTCCCGCGCGCTCGGCATCCCGCTGACGCCGAAGGCCGCGAAGTACCTCGAGAAGCGTCCCTACGCCCCGGGTGAGCACGGCCGCACGAAGCGCAAGGCCGACAGCGACTACGCCGTCCGCCTCCGCGAGAAGCAGCGCCTGCGCGAGCAGTACGGCATCCGCGAGAAGCAGCTCCGCATCGTCTTCAACGAGGCCCGTCGCACCCAGGGCCTGACGGGTGAGAACCTCGTCGAGCTGCTCGAGATGCGCCTCGACGCGCTCGTGCTCCGCTCGGCGTTCGCCCGCACCACGGCGCAGGCGCGCCAGATGGTCGTGCACCGCCACATCCTCGTCGACGGCAAGATCGTCGATCGCCCGTCGTTCCGCGTGAAGCCGGGTCAGCTCATCCACGTCAAGGAGCGGTCCGAGGGCACCGAGCCCTTCCAGGTCGCCGCGGCCGGCGGCCACGTCGACGTGCTCCCGAAGACCCCGGGCTACCTCGAGGTCGAGCTCGACAAGCTGCAGGCGCGCCTCGTGCGCCGCCCGAAGCGCGCCGAGGTCCCGGTCACGGCCGAGGTCCAGCTCGTCGTCGAGTACTACGCGGCCCGCTAAGCACTCATCTCACCGACACGGGGAAGGCCCAGCGCATAAGCTGGGTTCTTCCCCGTCGTCGTCTCTGCTCACAGGACATCCAGGAGGACATCCCCATGAAGGGTCTGCTGCTGCTCACCGTCGGCGTGGCCGCCGGTTTCGTCATCGCCCACCAGGTGTCCAAGACGCCCGAGGGCAAGAAGTTCTTCGCCGACATCGACGAGAAGGCGCGCGAGTTCGGCGACGCCGTCGTCACGGGCTACAAGAGCCGCGAAGCCGAGCTCAAGAGCACCCTCGGCAACCTCTGAGCACGAGTCCTCCGGCCGGTCGCCCCGGCCTGCGGTCCGCCGTGCCCTCTCCCTCGACCTAGGAACCACCTCGTGCAGACCGCCGACATCCAGCGCCGCTGGCTCACCTTCTTCGGGGAGCGCGGACACACCGTCGTCCCCTCCGCCTCGCTCGTGAGCGACGACCCCAGCCTGCTCTTCACCGTGGCCGGGATGGTGCCGTTCATCCCGTACCTCACGGGGGTCGTGCCGGCGCCCTACCCGCGCGCGACGAGCGTGCAGAAGTGCATCCGCACGAACGACATCGAGGAGGTCGGCAAGACTCCTCGCCACGGCACGTTCTTCCAGATGAACGGCAACTTCTCGTTCGGCGACTACTTCAAGGAGGGCGCGATCGGGTACGCCTGGGAGCTCCTCACGACGCCGGAGAGCGCGGGCGGCCTCGGCTTCGACGAGAAGGACCTCTGGGTCACCGTCTACGAGGAGGACGACGAGGCGCGCAGGCTCTGGAAGTCGGTCGCGGGCCTGAAGGACGACCGCATCCAGAACCTCGGCAAGGACTCGAACTACTGGTCGACCGGACAGCCCGGCCCCGCCGGCCCGTGCTCGGAGATCTTCTTCGACCGCGGACCCGCGTACGGCATCGACGGAGGACCTGCGACCGACGACGACCGCTACGTCGAGATCTGGAATCTCGTCTTCATGCAGTACGCGATCCAGAACGTGCGCAGCAAGATCGACTTCGACATCGTCGGCGAGCTGCCGAAGAAGAACATCGACACCGGCATGGGCATGGAGCGCGTCGCCTTCATCAAGCAGGGCGTCGACAACATGTACGAGATCGATCAGGTGCGTCCGGTGCTGGATGCCGCGGTCGCGCTGTCGGGGAAGCGGTACGGCGCCGACCACGGCGACGACGTGCGCTTCCGCGTCATCGCCGACCACGTGCGCTCGAGCCTCATGCTCATGACCGACGGGGTCGCGCCGGGCAACGAGGGGCGCGGCTACATCCTGCGCCGCCTGCTGCGCCGCGCGATCCGCTCGATGCGCCTGCTCGGTGTCGACGCGCCGTCGTTCGCCGAGCTGTTCGACGCGAGCCGTCACGCGATGCGCGACGCCTACCCCGAGGTCGAGGAGAACTGGGAGCGCACGTCGCGTCTCGCGCTCGGCGAGGAGGAGACCTTCCTCTCGACGCTCGCGAGCGGCACCTCGATCCTCGATCTCGCCGTCGCCGACGCGAAGAAGGCAGGTTCCACGACGCTTCCGGGCGACACGACGTTCCTGCTGCACGACACCTTCGGCTTCCCCGTCGACCTCACGCTCGAGATCGCCGAGGAGGCGGGCCTCACCGTCGACCGCGCGGCGTTCGACGCGCTCATGACCGAGCAGCGCACGCGCGCGAAGGCCGATGCGAAGGCGAAGAAGGGCGCGATCGCCGACCTGGCGGTCTACTCCGACTTCCGCGCGCAGGGCGAGACCGTGTTCACGGGCTACGACGCGCTGCAGACCGAGACGAAGGTGCTCGGCATCCTCGTCGACGGCCAGGCCGTGCCCTCGATCGCCGAGGGGCAGACGGGCGAGATCATCCTCGCCGAGACGTCGCTCTACGCCGAGTCCGGAGGCCAGGCGGCCGACCAGGGGGAGATCGTCGGAGCGAACGCCGTGCTTGAGGTGCTCGACGTGCAGCGTCCGGTGAAGGGGCTCACGAGCCACCTCGTCGAGGTGAAGAGGGGCGTGCTCGCGGTCGACGACGCCGTGACCACCGTCGTCGACCCGGTCTACCGGCACGCGGCCGCCCAGGCGCACTCGGCGACGCACCTCGTGCACGCGGCGCTGCGCCAGACCCTCGGGTCGGAGGCGCACCAGTCGGGCTCCTTCAACAAGGCGGGCTACCTCAGGCTCGACTTCTCCTGGAACCAGGCGCTCAGCCCCGAGACCCGCAGCGAGATCGAGGAGATCTCGAACAACGCGGTGCGCGACAACCTCGTGACGACGACGCGCATCCTCTCGCTCGACGAGGCGAAGGCCGCGGGCGCGATGGCGCTCTTCGGCGAGAAGTACGGCGACACCGTGCGCATGGTGGACATCGGGGACGACGGCTGGTCGCGCGAGCTGTGCGCGGGCATCCACGTGCGCTCGTCGGCGGAGGTCGGGATCGTGAACCTCGTGAGCGAGTCGAGCGTCGGCTCCACCAACCGCCGCGTCGAGGCGCTCGTCGGGCTCGACGCGTTCAAGGACCTCGCGGCCGAGCGCGCGATCGTCGGGCAGCTCACCTCGAGCCTCAAGACCCCCCGTGAGCAGCTCCCGGAGCGCATCCAGTCGCTCGTCGAGCAGCTCAAGGCGGCCGAGAAGAGGATCGCGGCGTTCGAGGCGCAGAAGCTCTCGGGCCGCGTGCCCGCGCTCGTCGAGAACGCCGTGCGGATCGGCGCGCACCTGACCGTCGTCGAGGACCTCGGTGAGCTCGGCTCGGCCGACGAGCTGCGGTCGCTCGCGACGACGGTGCGCGAGCGGCTCGGCGCCGAGGCCGCGATCGTCGCGCTCGCGGGACGTGTCGCGGGCAAGCCGTCGATCATCGTCGCGACGAACCAGGCCTCCCGCGACGCCGGGGCGAAGGCCGGCGTGCTCGCGAAGCG
>JAEWKY010000242.1 GCA_023457615.1 Actinomycetes bacterium
TCTCGGTACGCACCCAGAACCATGTACCGAGACGCACGACGTGGATTCGCGACCCAGGATGAGGACATGACGACCGAGACGCCGTCGAGACCGAAGAAGCCCACGCGGATGATCGACACGCAACCGCGGAGCGTGCGCGGCATCCTGATCAAGATCGCGATCCTCGCGGTCGTCGACGCCGTCGCCGTCTACGCGCTCTTCATCCTCTTCCTGCAGCAGGAATGGCTGGTCTTCGCGATCGCCGCCGCCGTGCTGCTGCTCATCAACGTCGTCTACCTGCGCCGCGGCCTCCTGCCCGCGAAGTACCTGCTGCCGGGCGTGCTCTTCCTCGCGGTCTTCCAGATCTTCGTCGTCGTCTACAGCGGCTACATCGCGTTCACCAACTACGGCGACGGCCACAACTCGACGAAGCAGGATGCGATCGACGCGATCGTGCTCACGTCGCAGCAGCGCGTACCCGACTCGCCCGCCTACCGGCTGACGATCCTCGACCAGCTCGGCATCCCGAGCTTCCTCGTGACCGACCCCGACGGCGACGTCTTCGTCGGCGGCGAGGACCGTCCCCTCCAGCGCGTCGACGACTACGAGGAGGACTCGACCGGTCGCGCGACGGGCGTCGCCGGCTACACGACCCTGAGCTTCCAGGACCTCATCTCGCGGCAGCGCGAGATCGCCGACCTGGCGGTGCCGCTCTCGGACGACCCGAACGACGGGTCGCTGCGCACGCAGGACGGCTCGACCGCGTACCTCTATCTCTCGCTGCTCGAGTACGACGAGGCGGCCGACACCTTCACGAACACGCAGACCGGCGACGTGTATCGCGACAACGGGGATGGCGCCTACGCGAACGACGCGGGCCGTCAGCTCACTCCGGGCTGGAAGATCGACGTCGGCCTCGACAACTTCATCACCGCGTTCGGCACCGAGTCGATCCGCGGTCCGCTCATCGCGACGACCCTGTGGACCTTCGCGTTCGCGTTCCTGAGCGTCGGCACGACCTTCGCGCTCGGGCTCTTCCTCGCGATCGTGTTCAACGACAAGCGCATGCGCGGCAAGCGGTTCTACCGCACGCTCTTCATCCTCCCGTACGCGTTCCCGGCGTTCCTCTCCGGCCTCGTCTGGCTCGGGCTGCTCAACCAGGACTTCGGGTTCGTCAACCAGGTGATCTTCGGCGGGGCCGACATCCCGTGGCTCACCGACCCGTGGCTCGCGAAGGTGAGCGTGCTCGTGCTCAACCTGTGGCTCGGCTTCCCGTACATGTTCCTGATCTGCACGGGCGCCCTGCAGTCGATCCCCGACGAGCTGTCGGAGGCCGCACGCGTCGACGGCGCGGGACCCTGGGCGATCTTCCGGCTCATCAAGCTGCCCCTGCTGCTCGTGAGCGTCGCGCCGCTGCTCATCTCGTCGTTCGCGTTCAACTTCAACAACTTCAACGTCATCTACATGCTCACCGGCGGCGGGCCGCGCAACGTCGAGGCGGGGGTGGATGCCGGCGCCACCGACCTGCTCATCACGCTCGTCTACAAGGTGGCCTTCGGCTCCGGCACGGGACGCGACTACGGGCTCGCGAGCGCGTTCGCGATCATCATCTTCATCGTCGTCGCGGTGGTCTCGATCATCGGATTCCGACAGACCAAGGCACTCGAGGAGATCGACCGATGAGCACCGTCGAGGCCGTGATGACGGACACCCCGGAGGAGCGCGCCGCCCGCGAGCGTCGCCGTCCGGTGGGCCGCTGGTTCCGCGAGACCGGATGGCGTCACCTCATCGGCATCGTGATGATCCTGTTCGCCGGCTTCCCGCTGCTCTACGTGCTGTCGGCATCCCTCAACCCCTCGGGCACACTCGTCGGGTCGAACCAGCTCTTCCGCGCGATCGACATCGGCAACTACGTCGAGCTGTTCACGACGCCCACGCTGCCGTTCGCGGCGTGGTTCGCGAACACGGTGATGATCGGGCTCATCGCGGCGATCGGCACGGTGTTCCTCGGGGCGCTCGCCGCCTACGCGTTCTCGCGCCTGCGGTTCACGGGCCGCCGCGTCGGGCTGCTCTCGCTGCTGCTGCTGCAGATGTTCCCGCAGCTGCTCGGCGTCGTCGCGATCTTCCTGCTGCTGTACGGGATCGGCGAGATCTTCCCCGCGCTCGGCCTCGGGTCGCAGCTCGGCCTCATCATGGTCTACCTCGGCGGCGCGCTCGGCGTGAACACTTACCTCATGTACGGGTTCTTCAACACCGTCCCGAAGGAGATCGACGAGGCCGCGAAGATCGACGGCGCGAGCCACGCGCAGATCTTCTTCGGCATCATCCTGCGGCTCGTCACGCCGATCCTAGCCGTCATCGGGCTGCTGTCGTTCGTCGGCACGGCGAGCGAGTTCGTCATCGCGAGCGTCGTGCTCACCGAGCCCTCGTCGCAGACCCTCGCGGTGGGGCTGTACCAGCTCGTGTCGAACGAGACGAGCAAGAACTGGACGCTGTTCTCGGCGGGCGCCGTGCTCTCCGCGATCCCCGTGATGCTGCTCTTCGTCTTCCTCCAGCGCTACATCGTCAGTGGACTCACGTCAGGAGCCGTCAAGTAGTGAATCCCTCCGCCGCGCCTCACCACGACGGATCCCCCCTCCACGTCTCGACCTCCACCCCCGCCCTCGGCGACACCGTGCGCGTGCGCGTGCGGGTGCCCGAGGCGTGGCAGCTCGCCGCCGTGCGGGTGCGGTCGAACCCGGATCACGAGCCCCGCTGGAGCGACGCCGTGCTCACCGGCGTCGCCGACGGCTGGGCGTGGTGGGAGGCGCCGGTCGTCGTCGAGAACCCGCGCCACGGCTACCGCTTCGTCTTCCAGCACGCCGACGGCCGGGTGCACTGGCTCTCGCAGGCGGGGCTCTCGCGCACCGAGACCCTGGATGCCGACGACTTCGCCCTCGTCGCGTCCGACGACGCCCCGCCGTCGTGGATGCCGGACGCCGTGATGTACCAGATCTTCCCCGACCGCTTCGCGCGCTCCGCCGCCGCCGACGACCGTCCCACGCCCGACTGGGCTCTCCCGGCATCCTGGGACGACCCGGTCGATCCCGCCCTGCCCGGCCGCTCGCAGCAGTTCTACGGCGGCGACCTCGACGGGGTGATCGAGCATCTCGACCACCTCGTCGACCTCGGGGTGACGCTGCTGTATCTCACGCCCGTCTTCCCCGGCGCGTCGAACCACCGCTACGACGCGGCGAGCTTCGCGGTGGTCGACCCGCTGCTCGGCGGCGACGAGGCGCTCGTGCGACTGGTCGAGGCGGCGCACGCGCGCGGCCTCAAGATCATCGGCGACCTCACGAGCAACCACTCGGGCGACCGGCACGAGTGGTTCCGCGCGGCGTGGGGCAACCCGACGGCTCCCGAGAGCGCGTTCTACTACTTCCGCGACGACAAGAACGTCGACTACGAGTGCTGGCTGGGCACGCGCTCGCTGCCGAAGTTCGACTGGTCGTCGAGCGAGCTGCGCCGCCGCTTCATCGAGGGCGACGACTCGGTGGTCGCGAGATGGCTCAAGCCGCCGTACTCCCTCGACGGCTGGCGCGTCGACGTCGCCAACATGACCGGACGGCTCGGCACCGTCGACCTCAACGCCGAGGTGCGGCAGACGATCCGCCGCACGATGCGCGACGTGAACCCCGACACCATCCTGCTCGCGGAGTCGACGAACGACGCGACGAGCGACATCCAGGGCGACGGCTGGCACGGCGCGATGACCTACACCGACTTCACGCGTCCGGTGTGGGGCTGGCTCTCCGACGGCACGGGGCCGGCGTGGGTCGACGCGCAGGGGCACACCAACGCGGAGCCGTGGTTCTTCGGCCAGCCGATCGGCGGCATCCCCGACTACACGGGAGGGGATGTCGTCGAGGCGTACACGCGCTTCACGGCCGGCATCCCGTGGCGCACGCGGCTCGGCACGATGCATCCGCTCGACACCCACGACACCGCGCGGTTCCGCACGCACGCGAAGCCCGGCTGCGTGCCCGTCGCGGTCGGCCTCTCGATGACGCTGCCCGGCATCCCGGTGGTGTGGGCGGGGGATGAGTTCGGCCTGACCGGCGGCGACGGCGAGAACTCGCGCACCCCGCTGCCGTGGTCGCGCCGCGACGAGTCGGCGGAGACGATCGCGCTCTACCGCGACCTGATCGCGCTGCGACGGGAGCATCCCGTGCTCGCGACGGGTGGCCTGCGCTGGCTGCACGTCTCCGACGACGCCCTCGCCTTCGTGCGCGAGTCGGAGGACGAGTGCGTCGTCGTGCTCGCGTCGCGAGGGGAGGCGCCGACGCTCGGTCTCTCGCCGGACGCCCAGGTCGTCTATGGCGACCCCGACCAGGCGGGGCCGCGGTTCGTCGTCTGGACGCAGCCGGGCGTCGAGGCGCCCGCGTGGGCCGCGTGACGCGCGAGGCCGAGTTCGACCGGCGCTCCGCGGCGCTCGCCGAGGTGGCGCGCACGCGGTTCTCGAGCCTCGTGCTGCTCGGATCGTCGG
>JAEWKY010000243.1 GCA_023457615.1 Actinomycetes bacterium
CCTCGAGGCCGAGGCCGCCGGACGGATCGCGGCGGAGGTCGGCGGCGAGCCGTGGGCGATCGACCTTTCCGACCTCGACGCCCTCCAGACGGCCGAGGTGCGCGCGGACATCCTCGTGCACAACGCCGGCATCCAGACCGTGAGCCCGATCGAGCAGTTCGACCCGGCGCGCTTCCGGCTCATGATCGACCTCATGCTCACTGCCCCGTTCCTGCTCACGCGCGCGGCGCTGCCCGGCATGTACTCCCGGGGCTGGGGCCGGATCGTCCACGTGTCGAGTGTGCACGGCCTGCGCGCGAGCGCCTACAAGTCGGCGTACGTGGCGGCCAAGCACGGGCTCGAGGGTCTCTCGAAGGTCACGGCGCTCGAGGGAGCCGCGCACGGCGTCACGAGCAACTGCGTCAACCCGGGCTACGTGCGCACGCCGCTCGTCGAGAAGCAGATCGCCGACCAGGCGCGCGTGCACGGCATCCCCGAGTCGGAGGTCGTCGAGAAGGTGCTGCTGACCGAGAGTGCGATCAAGCGCCTGCTCGAGCCCGCCGAGGTGGCCGATCTCGTCGGCTGGCTGTGCGGGCCGTCGGCGGGCATGGTGACGGGCGCCTCCTACGTGATGGACGGCGGGTGGACGGCGCGATGACGACCGCGATCCGCGACACGACCGTCGACGTCGGCGACGGCCCGCTCGCCGTCGCCGAGTACGGCCCGGCCGACGGGATGCCGCTGCTCGCGATCCACGGGATCACCGCGAGCTCGCGCGCCTGGCTCGCCCTCGCGCGGCAGCTGCCCGACGTCCGCATCGTCGCGCCCGACCTGCGAGGTCGCGGACGGAGCCGCGACCTCCCCCCGTCCTCCGGTCTGCGGCACCACGCCGCCGACCTGCAGCGGCTCCTCGCCGCCCTGCGTCTCGAGCGCGTGCCGGTGATCGGGCACTCGATGGGCGCCTTCGTCGCGGTGACGCTCGCCGCGCGGCGCCCGGATGCCGTCTCGTCGCTCGTGCTCGTCGACGGCGGCTACCCGCTCGCCCGGCCCGCGGGCACGCGCGAGGACGACCTGGCGGCCACGGTGCTCGCCCCGGTCGCCGCCCGCCTCGCCCGCGAGTTCCCCGATCGTGCGGCGCATCTCGACTTCTGGCGCGCGCATCCCGCGTTCGCCGCCGGTCTCCCCGCCGAGCTCGAGGCCTACGCCGACTACGACCTCGTCGGCGCGGAGCCCCGTCTGCGGCCGTCGAGCACCGTCGAGGCGATCGCCGCCGACGCCCTCGACCTCTACGGCGCCGAGTGGTACCGCGCGGCGCTCGCGACCCTCGGCGGCGAGGTGCCGCTCCTGCGGGCTCCGCGCGGGCTCCTCGACGAGCCCGGCGGCCTCTACGCCGACCTGCCGGTGCGCCCGCCGCTGGCCCCCGCGCTGCGCGTCGTCGACGTGCCCGGCGTGAACCACTACACGATCCTCATGTCCGACCCGGGCGCCGGCATCGTCGCCGACACCTTCCGCGCCACCCTCTGAAAGGACCCGCCATGACCCTCACGCTGCTCCCGGGCATCGTCGCCCACACGGTGCGCACGCCGCGCCTCACCGCCAACGTCCTCGAGCGGCCGGCCGCGGGCGATCCCGCGCGCACGGTCGTGTTCGTGCACGGCAACGTCTCGTCGTCGCACTTCTACCAGCCGACGATGCTCGCCCTGCCCGCCGACGTGCGCGCCCTCGCGATCGATCTCCGCGGCTTCGGCGACTCCGAGACGCTGCCGGTCGACGCGACCCGCGGCCTGCGCGACTTCTCCGACGACGTGCGGAGCGTGCTCGACGTCCTCGGCCTCGACGCGGTGCACCTCGTCGGCTGGAGCATGGGCGGCGGCGTCGTGTCGCAGCTCCTCCTCGACGCCCCGGAGCGCGTGCTGACGCTCACCCTCGAGGCCCCCGTCTCGCCGTACGGCTTCGGCGGCACGCACGGTCCCGACGGCGCGCGCAACGACGCCGACGGCGCGGGCACGGGCGGCGGGGGAGCGAACCCCGACTTCGTCGCACGGCTCGAGGCGCAGGATGCCGACTCGGTCGAGCAGACCTCGCCCCGCGGGGTGTTCCGGGCCGCGTACACGGCGAAGCCCGAGCTGCACGCCGAGCTCGAGGACCTCTGGGTCGCGTCGATGCTCTCGACCAGGACGGGCATCGACAACTACCCGGGCGACCTCGCCGCGTCGGAGAACTGGCCCGGGTTCGCCGCCGGCACGAAGGGCGTGCTCAACACCATGGCCCCGCAGCACCACGACGTGTCGGGCATCGTCGACCTCGCGGTGAAGCCGCCGATCCTCTGGATCCACGGCGACAAGGACGCGATCGTCGCCGACCTGTCGTTCTTCGACCTCAACACCCTCGGTCAGGTCGGGGTCGTGCCGGGCTGGCCGGGCGCCGAGGTCGCGCCCCCGCAGCCGATGAAGGCCCAGACGCGCGCCGTGCTCGACCGCTACGCCGCGAACGGCGGCTCGTACCGCGAGATCGCCCTGCCGGAGGCCGGGCACGCCCCGCACCTCGACGAGCACGACGCCTTCGTCGAGGCGCTCGTGGAGCAGATCTCCAGCCGCTGAGCCGGTGGGCGGCGGGCACGCGACCTAAGCTGGCAGCGTGCCCGCCCTGAACATCGGGATGCCGAAGCCGCCCCCCGAGGTGCTCGCTCCCCGTCGCAAGTCCCGCCAGATCAAGGTCGGCAAGGTGCTCGTCGGCGGCGACGCCCCCGTGAGCGTGCAGTCGATGACGACGACGCCCACGACGAACATCAACGCGACGCTCCAGCAGATCGCCGAGCTCACCGCGTCGGGCTGCGACATCGTACGCGTCGCCGTGCCGTCGCAGGACGACGCCGACGTGCTGCACATCATCGCGAAGAAGTCGCAGATCCCGGTGATCGCCGACATCCACTTCCAGCCCAAGTACGTCTACCAGGCGATCGACGCGGGCTGCGCGGCCGTGCGGGTCAACCCCGGCAACATCCGCCAGTTCGACGACCAGGTCGGCGCGATCGCGAAGGCCGCGAAGGATGCCGGCGTCAGCATCCGCATCGGCGTCAACGCCGGCTCGCTCGACAAGCGCCTGCTCGAGAAGTACGGCAAGGCGACGCCGGAGGCCCTCGTCGAGAGCGCCGTCTGGGAGGCGAGCCTGTTCGAGGAGCACGACTTCCACGACTTCAAGATCTCGGTCAAGCACAACGACCCGATCGTCATGGTGAAGGCCTACCGGCTGCTCGCGCAGGCGGGGGACTGGCCGCTGCACCTCGGCGTGACCGAGGCCGGACCCGCCTTCCAGGGCACCATCAAGAGCGCGACGGCGTTCGGCATCCTGCTCTCGGAGGGGATCGGCGACACGATCCGCGTCTCGCTCTCCGCCCCGCCGGCCGAGGAGGTCAAGGTCGGGTTGCAGATCCTGCAGTCCCTCAACCTGCGCGAGCGCAAGCTCGAGATCGTCTCCTGCCCGTCGTGCGGACGCGCCCAGGTGGATGTCTACACGCTCGCCGAGAACGTCACCGAGGGGCTCAAGGGCCTCACGGTGCCGATGCGCGTCGCCGTGATGGGCTGCGTCGTCAACGGCCCCGGCGAGGCCCGGGAGGCCGACCTCGGCGTCGCGTCCGGCAACGGCAAGGGCCAGATCTTCGTGAAGGGCGAGGTCATCAAGACCGTGCCCGAGGCCGAGATCGTCGAGACCCTCATCGCCGAGGCGCAGCGTCTCGCCGCCGAGATGCCCCCGGGCGAGCTCGGCACCCCCGAGGTCGTCACGGTCTGAGCCCTGCGCGGGGGCGCTCCCGGGCGTCCTAGGCTGGAACCCGTGCCCACGCGTCTCTCCTCGCTCTTCGTCCGCACCCTGCGCGACGACCCCTCCGACGCCGAGGTGGCCTCGCACCGTCTCCTCGTGCGCGCCGGCTACATCCGTCGTCAGGCCCCGGGCATCTTCGCGTGGTTGCCGCTGGGACTGCGCGTGCGGGCGAAGGTCGAGCGCGTCATCCGCGAGGAGATGGCGGCCGCCGGAGCGCAGGAGGTGCTGTTCCCCGCGCTGCTGCCGCGCGAGCCCTACGAGGCGACGGGGCGCTGGGAGGAGTACGGCGACGGCATCTTCCGCCTGCAGGACCGCAAGGGCGCCGACTACCTGCTCGCGCCCACGCACGAGGAGGTCTTCACGCTCCTCGTGAAGGACCTCTACTCCTCGTACAAGGACCTGCCGCTCACGATCTTCCAGATCCAGGACAAGTACCGCGACGAGGCCCGTCCCCGCGCCGGACTCCTCCGCGGGCGCGAGTTCTCGATGAAGGACGCCTACTCGTTCGACGCGACGGACGCCGGGCTCGAGGTCTCGTACCAGGCGCAGCGCGACGCGTACGAGCGCATCTTCGCCCGCCTCGGGCTCGAGTACGTCATCGTGCAGGCGGACGCGGGGGCGATGGGCGGCTCGCGCTCCGAGGAGTTCCTGCACCCCACGCCCATCGGCGAGGACACCTTCGTGCGCTCCGCGGGGGGCTACGCGGCGAACGTCGAGGCGTTCACGACGCTTCCGCCGGTGCTGGATGTCGACGTCGCGACCCTGCCCCCCGCGAAGGTGCTGCCCTCGCCCGACACGCCCACCATCCAGAGCCTCGTCGACCTGGCCAACGCCGAGTACCCGAAGCCCGGGCACGCCTGGACGGCGGCCGACACGCTCAAGAACGTCGTGCTCGCGCTCACGCACCTCGACGGCACGCGCGAGGTCGTCGTCGTCGGCGTTCCCGGCGACCGCGAGGTCGACCTCAAGCGCGCCGAGGTGGCCTTCGCCCCGGCCGAGGTCGAGGCGGCGACCGAGGAGGACTTCCGCCGGCACCCGGGCCTGGTCAAGGGCTACATCGGACCCTGGTCGGCGCTCGGCCCGATCCTCGGCGCGGAGTCGGCGACCAACATCCGCTTCCTGCTCGACCCACGCGTCGTCGACGGCTCGTCGTGGGTGACGGGGGCGAACGAGGACGAGAAGCACGTCTTCGGCCTCGTCGCCGGACGCGACTTCACGGGCGACGGCTGGGCCGAGGTGGCGGCCGTGCGCGCCGGCGACCCCGCGCCCGACGGGTCGGGCCCGGTCGAGCTCGCGCGCGGCATGGAGATCGGCCACGTGTTCCAGCTCGGCCGCAAGTACGCCGAGGCGCTCGACCTGAAGGTGCTCGACGAGAACGGCAAGCTGGTCACCGTCACGATGGGCTCCTACGGCATCGGCGTCACGCGCATCCTGGCCGCGATCGCCGAGGCGACGGCCGACGACCGCGGGCTGCTGTGGCCGAAGGAGGTCGCCCCGTTCGACGTGCACGTCGTGGCGACGGGCCGCGACGAGGTCGCCTTCGACGTCGCCGAGTCGGTCGTGGCGTCGCTCGAGGGCGCCCGCTACGAGGTGCTCTACGACGACCGGCCGAAGGTGTCGCCCGGTGTGAAGTTCGGCGACGCCGAGCTGCTCGGGGTGCCGACGATCGTCATCGTCGGCCGCGGCGCCGCCGACGGCATCGTCGAGCTGTGGGACCGTCGCAGCGGCTCGCGGGACGAGGTCCCCGTCGGGGAGCTGCTGTCCCGCCTCGCCTGAGGCCCCGGTCGACTCCCGTCGATTCGTGCGTTGTGGCGCTTCCTGGGAAGGGTAGGCGCCACAAGGCACGAATCGTGGAGGTTCACGCCGCGAGGTGGCGTCGAACCCGAGCGACGAGCCCGCGCGGATTGCGATACAGCATCGCGGAGGTGACTCTCACGGTGCGCCAGCGGGCCTCGGCGAGAAGCTCGCGGCGCTCGATGTCGATCTCCCACTGTCGACGGCTGCGGTGGCCGTCGCCCTCGTACTCGAGAGCCAGCCGCCGCTCGGGGTAGGCGAGGTCCGGATGCAGAACGAGGCCGCCTCCGACGTGCACCGGCCACGCGACCCTCGGCTCAGGAAGACGTGACCTGACGAGCAGCAGCCGCAGATGCGTCTCCGGCCGGGACCGGACTCCGGGACGCACGCGTCCGGCCGCCCAGGCGAGACGGCCTCCGCCCGGTCTCCCTCGCCACGTCGACGCGATCGCGGCGAGCACGAGCCCGGGAGTCCCGGTGGCGAGGAGATGGTCGCCGACCGCGGTGAGATCCGCACGGCCCAGCATCGCGGCCGACTGCGCCCAGGCGTCGACGGGAGGCGCGACCGGCATCGCGTCGAGCAGCATCGTCGGCGCGTCCTTCAGCGAGTGGCCGTGGATGCCGGGCCGACGCGGCGGCGTTCTCGGGAACACGACGGACACGTGGAGCCGTTCGTCGAGTTCGGGAAGCGGCGCGCCATGGAGGGCGAGGGCAGTCGTGTGGCTGAAGACCTGCCCGCCCTCGAGCGCGGGGAGGAAGGCGGTGCAGCGATCGCGGAGGTCTGCCGGATCGAGATCGACGGAGGCGACGCCGCGGAACGGATGCTGCACGTCGGGTCCGCGCAGGCGGGACCGGGTGATCCCGTGGTCCGCGGCGGTCGAGGTGTGGATCGCGGCTCTCCGCAGTTCGGGCGGCAGGGGGATGCGGGACATCCCCGAAGCCTGGCGCGCGTCATACTCGGGGAACGGCGGTCGGCGACTGCTGTCGATTCGTGCCGCGTGGCGCCGCCTGTGAAGGGGAAGCGCCACAGCGCACGAATCGAGGGGTCGGGCGCGGAGCTACAGCCCGAGGTCGGCGCGGATGCGCTCCCGGATGGCGGCGAGCTCGGGGTACTCGTCGAAGAACGCGAGCTTCGCGGCGACGACTCCCGACCCGTCGCTCGACTCCTCGAGCACGTAGGTCATGAACGACTCCGCGAGGTCCTCGACGAGGTTCGTCGCCGCGTAGTCGCTCACGAAGTCGTCCTCGTGCGCGAGGTAGAACTCGGAGGCGACATCCTCGTCGTCGTTGTCGGTCGCGGGGGCGTCGTCGTAGCCGGCCCAGAACCGATCGCGGAAGCCGGCGATCGTCGAGCCCTCGGCCGGGCAGCCCTCCGACATCTCGAACTCCTCGGGGCACGTGCCGGCCTCGTCGAACTCGTCGGTCGAGAGCGTGAGGATGTGCGCGTACTCGTGGATGAGCGTCGCGACGAGCAGGTCGGGGTCCTCGGCGGTCGCCAGGTTGGCCGCGAGGATCCAATAGGTGGGATCCGTCTCGTCCTGGTACACGTAGGCGAGGGTGTCGCTCTCCGGGGCGTCGCCCACGCGGTACTGCAGCACGACCTCGGCCGCGAAGTCGGGGGAGGCGACCCGCTGGAAGAGCTCCCACACCTCGAGCGCCGTGCCGTCGGCCGCAGGCGACAGTGAGCCGTCGTCGAGCACGTCGTACACCTCGACGGTGCCGAAGTCGTCGTCCTCCTCGACCGTCGGCGCACCGACTTCGACGTCGATCTCGTCGGCGGGACCCTCCGGGGCGGGCACGGTGCAGCCCGTGAGCAGGAGGGCACCGGCGAGCAGAGCGAGGATCGGGCTTCGACGCATGATGCCGAGCGTACGGCTCGGCTAAGCTCGACGGATGCCCCCGATTCGGGGCGAAGAGCTGAATAGCGGGAGGTCTGACGTGGACATCGAGCTCGGTGTGCTCCGGAACCTGGAGCGCGAGCGGGAGATCCCGTTCGACGAGCTGGTCGCGATCATCGAGCAGGCGATCCTGACCGCGTATCTCAAGCACACCGACCGCAGCGCCGAGTCCGGAGCGCGCGTCGAGCTCGACCGCAAGACAGGCCACGTGACCGTCTACGTCCCGGAGCTCGACGACGACGGCGAGGTGCTCGGCGAGGCCGTCGACAGCCCGGAGGACTTCGGGCGCATCGCGGCGTTCGCGGCGAAGCAGGTCATCAACCAGCGCCTGCGCGACATCGGCGACGACAAGGTGCTGGGCGAGTTCCGCAACCGCGAGGGCGACATCGTCGCCGGGATCATCCAGCAGGGACCCAACCCGCGGATGATCCACATCGACCTCGGCACGGTCGAGGCGGTGCTGCCGCCCGAGGAGCAGGTGCCGGGGGAGGACTACTCGCACGGCACGCGCATCCGCGTCTACGTGACGAGCGTCAGCAAGGGGCTGCGCGGCCCGTCGATCACGGTGAGCCGCACGCATCCGGGGCTCGTGCGCAAGCTGTTCGCGCTCGAGGTGCCGGAGATCGCCTCGGGCGTCGTCGAGATCGCCGCGCTCTCGCGCGAGGCGGGACACCGCACGAAGATCGCGGTGCGGGCGACCGAGCCGGGCATCAACGCCAAGGGCGCGTGCATCGGAGAGCTCGGCTCCCGCGTGCGCGCGGTCACGGCCGAGCTCAACAACGAGAAGATCGACATCGTCGACTGGTCCGACGACCTCGCGACCTTCGTCGCGAACGCGCTGAGCCCCGCGAAGGTGTCGAGCGCGTTCGTGGTCGACGCCAGCCTCAAGGCCGTGCGCGCGCTCGTCCCCGACTTCCAGCTCTCGCTCGCGATCGGCAAGGAGGGCCAGAACGCCCGGCTCGCCGCCAAGCTGACCGGGGCGCGCATCGACATCCAGCCCGACTCCGTCATGGAGTCCTGAGACACGCCGGGCGTCACCCGGGTCGTGGGGGTAGGATGGAAGCCGTTCGAACCTGCCTGGGTTGCCGGCAGCGTGCTCCCCGCTCCTCGCTTCTGAGGGTCGTCGCGCGCGACGGACGAGCCGTGGTGGATGCCGCGGCTCGGCTTCCGGGCAGGGGGGCGTGGCTGCATCCAGACCCTGGATGCCTCGACGCCGCGATGCGGAAGCGCGCCTTCGGGCGGGCACTCCGCACCGCGATCACCGACACGACAGACATCAGTGAATGGACTGATCGGCACATGGACAAGTAATGAGCGACTCGGAATGAGTTCCCTCACCCTTTGACGTCCCCTCCTGTTCGGGTGGGGACCCGAACACAGGAGAATTGTGGCTGACCCACGAGTTCACGAGATCGCCGCCGAACTGGGCGTCGACTCCAAGGTCGCACTCGACAAGCTCAAGGAGATTGGGCAGTACGTCAAGAGCGCGTCCAGCAGCATCGCCCCGCCGGTCGCGCGCAAGCTGAAGGCGGCGCTCGAGGCGGACGGGCACACCGCGCCCGCCGCCGCCCCCGCCCCCGCGA
>JAEWKY010000244.1 GCA_023457615.1 Actinomycetes bacterium
GGCCTGCGCCGCCTCCTCGACGGGATGCCGGTCGCCTTCCTCGGCGCGCTGCACGGCGAGGAGCTGGCCGACGCGTACGCGGCGTTCGACGTCTTCGTGCACACGGGCACCGAGGAGACCTTCGGCCAGACGCTGCAGGAGGCGCACGCGAGCGGGCTCCCCGTCGTCGCGCCGCGTGTCGGCGGCCCGATCGACCTGGTCGACACCGGCATCGACGGATTCCTCTACGACCCGGCGTCGGACGGGGAGCTGCGCGCAGCCGTCGACGCCCTCGTCGCGTCGCCCGCCCTCCGCGCCCGGATGGGCGAGGCCGGCCGACGGCGGGTGCTCGGCCGGTCCTGGTCGGCGATCTGCGACGAGCTGCTCGGGCACTACGGCCGCGTCGTCACGGCCCGCGCCCTCGTCGGCACCGGGGCCTGAGCGCGCGGCGCGGGTAAGGCCCGCCTGACCTGCGGGGCCTCCGGCACGGGCCTAGACTGACGAGGACTGAACCACCCTGCGGCGCGCCACCCCGCTTGGAGACAATCCGTTCTGGAGCACGAGGAGGAATCCGTGTCCACTTCAGGCGCGGCGAAGATCCGGGAACCCAAGACCCCGAGGCTCACGCGACCGGTCGGCACGCTGTACCGCGGCCGCGAGGGCATGTGGTCCTGGGTGCTGCACCGGATCACCGGAGTCGCCATCTTCTTCTTCCTGCTCGTGCACATCCTCGACACCTCGCTCATCCGGGTGAGCCCGGAGGCGTACGACGCGGTGATCGGCGCCTACAAGACGCCCATCATGGGCATCGGCGAGATCGGCCTCGTCGCCGCGATCGGACTGCACGCGCTGAACGGGCTGCGCATCATCGCGATCGACTTCCTCGCGATCGGGCCGCGCATCCAGCGGCTCATGTTCTGGATCGCCATCGCGATCTGGGTCGTCCTGCTCGCCGGCTTCATCCCGCGGCAGATCGGCCACATCATCGCCGGCATGACGGGGGCGCACTGAGATGACCGCCGTACCTCTGCCGAACTCCCCCCGCCCCCGGCGCCGCGGCGTCAACTGGGAGAAGTGGGGCTGGCTCTACATGCGCCTCTCGGGCGTGCTGCTCGTCGTGCTGATCTTCGGGCACCTGCTCGTGAACCTCTTCCTCGGCGAGGGCGTGCAGGCGATCGACTTCGCGTTCGTCGCCGGCAAGCTCGCCGACCCGTTCTGGATCGTCTACGACCTGATGCTGCTCTGGCTCGCGCTCGTCCACGGCGCGAACGGCATGCGCACGATCATCAACGACTACGCACGCGGACGCCTCAGGATCGTCTTCCTCGTCGCGCTCGCGGGCGCGACCATCGTGCTGCTCCTGCTCGGCACCCTCGTCCTGACGACGTTCGACCCCTGCATCGGCACGCCGTCCGAAACCCTCGCCCCGCTGTGCGCGGCGCAGTGACCCCGGAGCATCCCATGGAATTCGAGGACGGAGCCGTCATCGACGGCGTCCACTACCACCAGTTCGACGTCGTCATCGTGGGCGCCGGCGGCGCCGGGATGCGCGCCGCGATCGAGGCCGGACCGCGCGCCAAGACGGCGGTCATCACGAAGCTCTACCCGACCCGTTCGCACACCGGCGCGGCGCAGGGCGGCATGGCGGCGGCGCTCGCCAACGTCGAAGAGGACTCGTGGGAGTGGCACACCTTCGACACCGTGAAGGGCGGCGACTACCTCGTCGACCAGGACGCGGCCGAGATCCTCGCGAAGGAGGCGATCGACGCCGTCCTCGACCTCGAGAACATGGGTCTGCCCTTCAACCGCACGCCCGACGGCAAGATCGACCAGCGCCGGTTCGGCGGTCACACGCGCGACCACGGCAAGGCGCCGGTGCGTCGCGCCTGCTACGCGGCCGACCGCACGGGTCACATGATCCTGCAGACGCTCTTCCAGAACTGCGTGAAGCTCGGCGTCAACTTCTTCAACGAGTACTACGCGCTCGACATCGCGATGACGACGGTGAAGGGCAAGCAGCGCCCGTCCGCCGTCATCGCCTACGAGCTCAGCACGGGCGAGGTGCACGTCTTCCAGGCGAAGTCGATCGTCTTCGCCACGGGCGGCTTCGGCAAGATCTACAAGACGACGTCGAACGCGCACACCCTCACGGGCGACGGCGTCGGCATCATCTGGCGCAAGGGCCTCCCGCTCGAGGACATGGAGTTCTTCCAGTTCCACCCGACGGGACTGGCCGGACTCGGCATCCTGCTCACCGAGGGCGCGCGCGGCGAGGGGGCGATCCTGCGCAACGCGTCGGGCGAGCGCTTCATGGAGCGCTATGCCCCCACCATCAAGGACCTCGCGCCCCGCGACATCGTCAGCCGGTGCATGGTGCAGGAGGTCGCGGAGGGCCGGGGCGCCGGGCCGCACAAGGACTACGTGCTGCTCGACTGCACCCACCTCGGCGCCGAGGTGCTCGAGACGAAGCTCCCCGACATCACCGAGTTCGCCCGCACCTACCTCGGCGTCGACCCGGTCGTCGAGCCCGTGCCCGTGATGCCGACCGCGCATTACGCGATGGGCGGCATCCCGACCAACGTCAAGGCCGAGGTGCTCTCCGACAACGACACCGTCGTGCCGGGGCTCTACGCGGCCGGCGAGTGCGCCTGCGTGAGCGTGCACGGCTCCAACCGCCTCGGCACCAACTCGCTGCTCGACATCAACGTCTTCGGCAAGCGCGCCGGCATCAACGCCGCCGAGTACGCGAAGACGGCGGAGTTCGTGCCGCTGCCGCCGAATCCCGCGAAGTTCGTCGTCGACCTCGTCGAGCAGCTCAAGACGTCGACCGGCACCGAGCGCATCGCGGCGATCCGCAAGGAGCTGCAGGACGAGATGGATCGGAACGCCCAGGTGTTCCGCACCGACGAGTCCCTCGCGAACGTCACGCAGACGATCCACTCGCTGCGCGAGCGCTACAAGAACATCTCGGTGCAAGACAAGGGCAAGCGGTTCAACACCGACCTGCTCGAGGCGATCGAGCTCGGCTTCCTGCTCGACCTCGCGGAGGTCGTCGTGTTCTCGGCGCGCAACCGCAAGGAGAGCCGCGGCGGCCACATGCGCGACGACTTCCCCGACCGCGACGACGCCACCTACATGAAGCACACGATGGCGTACCTCACGGGCGACCCGCACTCGGCCGACGCCGCCGACCACATCACGCTCGACTGGAAGCCGGTCGTGATCACGAACTACCAGCCGATGGAGCGTAAGTACTGATGTCGACCGCCACCGCAGAGACCGCCGAGGCGCCGATCCAGGCGTTCACCGTCACCCTCATCATCCGCCGGTTCGACCCCGAGGTCGACGACGAGCCGCGCTGGGTCGACTACGACGTCGAGATGTACGCGACCGACCGCGTGCTCGACGCGCTGCACAAGATCAAGTGGGAGCAGGACGGGTCGCTGTCGTTCCGCCGCTCGTGCGCCCACGGCATCTGCGGCTCCGACGCGATGCGCATCAACGGCCGCAACCGCCTGGCGTGCAAGACCCTCATCAAGGATCTCGACATCAGCCAGCCGATCTACGTCGAGGCGATCAAGGGCCTGCCGCTCGAGAAGGACCTCATCGTCGACATGGAGCCGTTCTTCGAGTCGTACCGGCAGATCCAGCCCTTCCTCATCGCGAGCGACAAGCCCGAGAAGGAGCGCATCCAGTCGGTGGCGCAGCGGGCGATCTTCGACGACACCACGAAGTGCATCCTGTGCGCCGCGTGCACCTCGTCGTGCCCGGTCTTCTGGACCGACGGCCAGTACTTCGGCCCCGCCGCGATCGTCAACGCCCACCGCTTCATCTTCGACAGCCGCGACGAGGGCTCGCAGGTGCGCCTCGACATCCTCAACGACAAGGAGGGCGTGTGGCGCTGCCGCACGACCTTCAACTGCTCGGAGGCGTGCCCGCGCGGCATCGAGGTCACCAAGGCGATCGCGGAGGTCAAGCAGGCCGTCCTCCGCGGCAACCCCGGGCTGCCGAAGCTCGAGCTCTCCGTCAAGGCGTAGTCCGCTCGCCGCGACGACGAAGGCCCCGAGAACCCTCTTCCGGTTCTCGGGGCCTTCGCATCATGGAGTGATGCCGACGTCCGGGGGTCCGGCCCGTGGAGGCTGGGAT
>JAEWKY010000245.1 GCA_023457615.1 Actinomycetes bacterium
CGCGGCCCGCCGCCCGCGGGGGGCCCGTAGCGCGGCCCCCCCCGCTTTGGGACCGGACCCGACGCGCGGGCAGCGCGGAACTCGACATCCATCGATCCGCTCCCTCCGACGTCGGTCGTCGTGAAAACGGAGTTCGCACCCGGCCGAAGACGGCCCCCCAAGAATTCGAGCGCGAGGTTCACCCCGCTCATCAGGATACTCACAGGATCAGCTCTCCGACAGCCCCTCGAGCCGCCGGAGCCGAGTTCCGGGCGCACGGGCCTAGTCCGTCGGGCAGCATCCGGCAACCTCCTCCGAAACCGCCGGAGCGGAGGATACGGTCGAGACATGGCCGCCGACCCCGCCACCCGTACCCCGGCCGCGAGCACCCCTGGGCGCCCCGCGGGCACGCCCGCCGCCCCCACGCCGGGACGGCTCGGCCGCATCCCGATCCGCGACCTGAGGCCCCGGCAGCGCGAGAACCTCTGGCCCGCCAACTCCTACTCGGGCGAGATCGTGCCCTTCGAGGCGACCGTGTTCCGGGAGGGTCACGACCTGCTGCACGTCGAGGTGCGCCTCACCGACCCCTCCGGGGCCACGACCGCGCATCCGATGGCCCTCTCCGCGCCTGGCACCGACCGCTGGCGCACCGAGGTGCTCGTCGAGGCGACCGGCACGTGGCGGTGGACGGTGCACGCGGCCGCCGACGACTGGGAGACCTGGCTGCACACGGCCGACGTGAAGATCGCCGCGGACCAGGATGTCGAGGTGGTCTTCGCGACCGGGGTCGCCCTCCTCCAGCGCGGCTCGGGCGCGGTGTTCGCGGATGCCGCCCGGGCCCTCGCCGACACGGGGCTCACGCCCGCCGCGCGGCTCAAGGTCGCGCACGACGCCCGGCTCGCGAAGGCGATCGCCGCCGCGCCGCTGCTGTCGCTCGAGACGGTCTCCGAGGAGCAGGTGCTGCGCGTCGAGCGCGCCCGCGCCGCCGTCGGCTCCTGGTACGAGTTCTTCCCCCGCTCGGAGGGCGCGAAGCAGGCCAGGAACGGCACGTGGACCTCGGGCACCTTCCGCACCGCGGCGAAGCGCCTCCCGGGCGTCGCGGCGATGGGGTTCGACGTGCTCTACCTGCCGCCGATCCACCCGATCGGCGTGGCGTACCGCAAGGGGCCGAACAACTCCGCCGTGGCCGGCCCGGGCGACCCGGGCAGCCCGTGGGCCATCGGCGGCCCGCTGGGCGACGGCACGAACGGCGGGCACGACGCCATCCACCCCGACCTCGGAACGCTCGACGACTTCCGCTTCTTCGTCGCGGAGGCCGAGCGCAACGGCCTCGAGATCGCGCTCGACCTCGCGCTGCAGTGCTCCCCCGACCATCCCTGGGTCACCGAGCACCCCGAGTGGTTCACCCACCGACCGGACGGCACGATCGCGTACGCCGAGAACCCGCCCAAGAAGTACCAGGACATCTACCCGCTCGACTTCGACACCGACCCGGAGGGGCTGTCGGCCGAGGTGCTGCGCATCGTCGAGCACTGGATCGCGCAGGGCGTGACGATCTTCCGCGTCGACAACCCGCACACGAAGCCGCTGTGGTTCTGGGAGTGGCTGCTCGGGCGGGTGGCCCGCGAGCATCCCGAGGTCGTGTTCCTCGCCGAGGCGTTCACCCGGCCGGCGATGCTGCACGCGCTCGCCGAGGCGGGGTTCCAGCAGTCCTACACGTACTTCACCTGGCGCAACACGAAGGAGGAGCTCGAGGAGTTCCTCACCGGCCTCGCGACCGAGTCGGCCGACTACCTGCACCCCAACCTGTTCGTGAACACGCCCGACATCCTCACCGCCTACCTGCAGTTCGGCGGACCCGCGGCGTACAAGATCCGCGCGGCGATCGCGGCGACCGCCTCCCCGTCGTGGGGCGTCTACGCCGGCTACGAGCTGTTCGAGGACGTCGCCCGTCCCGGCAGCGAGGAGAACATCGACAACGAGAAGTACGAGTACAAGGCGCGCGACTGGGCCAAGGCCGACAGCACGGGCCGCACGCTCGCGCCCTACCTCACGATGCTCAACGCCGTGCGTCGCGCGCATCCCGCCCTCGCCCAGCTGCGCAACCTGCGCGTGCACTGGAGCGACGACGACTCCGTGCTGGTCTACTCCAAGCACGTCCCGGCGCGCTTCGGCCCCCAGGGCCGCCCCGACGGCGTGATCGTCGTCGCGAACGTCGATCCGCACTCGGTGCGCTCGACCATGGTGCATCTCGACCTCGCGGCGCTGGGGCTCACCCCCGGCGAGACCTTCGAGGTGAAGGATGCCGTCACGGGTCAGCGCTGGACCTGGAGCGACTCCAACTTCGTGCGGCTCGACTCCTTCACCGAGCCCGTGCACCTCCTCTCGATCGAGTACGGGGCGACCCGATGAGCCCCGAGCAGAAGACGTCGAGGCTCCCCGAGCTTGACCGCCGCGTCGTCGCCGAGCTCGCCGCGGGCGCGCATCCGCGACCGCACGACTGGCTCGGCCAGCACGCGATCGAGGGCGGCCACGTGGTGCGCGTCGTGCGTCCGCTCGCGCAGACCGTGACCGCCATCCGCAGGAACGGCACCCGTGTGCCGCTCGCCCACGTCGCCGACGGCCTCTGGCAGGGCGTCGTCCGCGGTCGCGGCCAGTCGTACGTCGTGGAGACGACTTACGCCGACGGTGCCACCTGGACGGCCGAGGACCCGTACCGCTTCGTGCCGAGCGTCGGCGAGGTCGACCTGTACCTCTGGGGCGAGGGCCGTCACGAGCAGCTGTGGCACGTGCTCGGGGCTCACTTCCGGCCGCACGAGGACGTCGCCGGCACGAGCTTCTCGGTGTGGGCGCCGCACGCCCGGGCCGTGCGGGTCGTCGGCGACTTCAACGGCTGGTCGGGAGTCGGCCACGCGATGCGCCGCCTCGACGACAACGGCGTGTGGGAGCTCTTCGTCCCCGGTCTCGAGCCCGGCGCGACCTACAAGTTCGAGCTGCTGACGGCGGCGGGCGAGTGGGTGACGCGAGCCGACCCGATGGCGCGCCACACCGAGGTGCCGCCCGCGACCGCGTCGCGCGTCGTGGAGTCCCGGCACGAGTGGCACGACTCCACGTGGCTCGCCCAGCGCGCGGCCCACGACCCGCACCAGGCGGCGATGAGCATCTACGAGATGCACCTCGGCTCGTGGCGTCCCGGCCTCGGCTACCGCGAGCTCGCCGATCAGCTCATCGAGTACGTGCACGAACTCGGCTTCACGCACGTCGAGTTCCTCCCCGTCGCGGAGCATCCGTTCGGCGGCTCGTGGGGCTACCAGGTCACCGGGTACTACGCGCCGACCAGCCGCTTCGGGCATCCGGACGACTTCAAGTTCCTCGTCGACCGTCTCCACCAGGCGGGCATCGGCGTGATCGTCGACTGGGTGCCGGCGCACTTCCCGAAGGACGAGTGGGCGCTCGCGAGGTTCGACGGGCAGCCGCTCTACGAGCACTCCGACCCGCGGCTCGGCGAGCAGCCCGACTGGGGCACCCTCGTCTTCGACTTCGGCCAGTCGCAGGTGCGCAACTTCCTCGTCGCCAACGCGCTGTACTGGCTCGAGGAGTTCCACGTCGACGGCCTGCGGGTCGACGCCGTGGCCTCGATGCTCTACCTCGATTACTCCCGCAAGGACGGCGAGTGGGTGCCCAACGAGCACGGCGGGCGCGAGAACCTCCGCGCGATCTCGTTCCTCCAGGAGGTCAACGCCACCGCCTACAAGCGCAACCCCGGCATCGTCATGATCGCCGAGGAGTCGACGTCGTGGCCCGGGGTGACCGGGCGCACGTCCGACGGCGCGGGGCTCGGCTTCGGGCTCAAGTGGAACATGGGCTGGATGCACGACTCGCTCGAGTACGCGCACGAGGATCCGATGTGGCGCTCGCACCACCACGGCAAGATCACCTTCTCGTTCGTCTACGCGTGGAGCGAGAACTTCCTGCTGCCGATCTCGCACGACGAGGTCGTGCACGGCAAGGGGTCCCTGCTCGGCAAGATGCCGGGCGACCAGTGGCAGAAGCTCGCGAACCTGCGCGTCTTCCTCGCCTTCATGTGGGCGCATCCGGGCAAGCAGCTGCTCTTCATGGGCTCGGAGTTCGGCCAGCCGTCGGAGTGGAGCGAGCAGCGCGGACTCGACTGGTGGATCCTCGACCAGCCCGCGCACCAGGGGCTCTCCCGGCTCGTCTCGTCGCTCAACCGGGTGTACCGCGCGGAGCCCGCGCTGTGGGAGCAGGATCACTCCCCCGCAGGATTCGAACTGCTCGCCAACGACGCGGCGGCGAACGTGCTCGTCTTCACCCGTTGGTCCAGCACGGGCGAGGCCGTGGTCTGCGCGCTGAACTTCGGCGGCAACCCCGTCGGCCCGTACCGCATCCCGCTGCCCTTCGGCGGCACGTGGGACGAGGTGCTCAACACCGACGCCACCGAGTTCGGCGGGTCGGGCGTCGGCAACTACGGGTCCGTCGTCGCGTCGGAGCAGCCCTGGGGCGGCAAGCCCGCGTCGGCGGAACTCACCCTGCCGCCCCTCGCGGCGCTCTGGTTGCGCGCGCGCGGACCCCGCTAGGCGATCTAGTACAGCAGCAGCGTGAGCCGTCGCCGGGCGGCGACCACGCGGGGGTCGTCGGCGCCGGCGATCTCGAAGTACTCGAGCAGGCGGGTGCGCACGGCGTCGCGCGCGTCGCCGTCGAGCGACGGGAAGAGGTCGAGCAGGCGTCCGAACGCGTCGTCGAGGTGTCCCCCGCTCACGTCGAGGTCGGCGACGGCGAGCTGCGCGGCGGCGGAGCCGGGGGCGTCGGCGGCCGCCTGGCGCACCTCGTCGGCCACGGCGCCGTCGAGGCGCTGGAGGAGCGATGCCTGCGCGAGACCCGCGACGGCGAGAGCGTCGCGCGGGTTGGCGGTGATCGCCCGGCGGTAGGCGTCGACGGCCGACGCGTAGTCGCCCGAGGAGATCGCGTCGAACGCCTCCTGATGCAGGGGCGGCAGCGGTTCCTCGACGGGCTCCGCGGCCTCGTCGCCCGACGCGGCCGTGCCGGGGTCGACCGAGCCGACGACGCCGTTCTGGGCCGCGAGCTGGAGGAGCTGGTCGAGCACCTGACGCACCTGCTCGTCGTCGGGCGTCCCCGCGAAGAGCGGCACCGGGCGACCGCCGAGGATCGCGAAGCTCGCGGGCACCTCGCGCACCTGGAAGGCCTCCGCGATGCCCGGGTTCGCCTGCGCGTCGACGGTCGCCAGCACGAGCCGCCCGCCGTACGACTCGACGACCTGCCCGAGCGCGGGGGTGATCCCGGCGGCGTAGAGCTCGACCACGACGGGGACGCTCGACGACAGCTCGACGATCTGCGGGAAGCTCGCGTCGGTCACCTCGACCACGACGCCTTCGGGTCCGGCGGCGGCGGGACCGCCGGTGCCCGGCGGCGGGGTGGGGGCGTTCGCGCGCCGCACGAGACCGGAGAGGTCGACGGCTCCGCGCAGGTTGGGTCCGGGGTTGCTCATCGCATCCAGCTTGGCATCTCGCGGCGGAGCTAGTCGGCTTCGACGGCGGAGACGAGACCCTGCGCGTAGCCGAGCAGCACGATCTTGCCGTCGGTCTCGGCGACCGGCGGCACGTAGAACAGCAGCTGCAGCCCGTAGGTGGCCACCACCCCGCGCGTCGACTGCTCCTTGCCGAGCAGCGCCTTGACGAGGCCGCGCGTGTTGACGGCGGCACCGGCCTCGACGGGTCGCACCGTCTCGACGTCGTCGAGGTTGACCGCGACGATCTGGCCCGAGTCGTTCGTGCTGAACGCCGAGACGGGCGCGGCGCCGGGGCCGTTGGTGAGCTCCATCGTCGCGCTCGTCGGCAGCTCGGCGCGGCGCGCGGCCTTGTACTCGGCGCCGATCTGCTCGCGCAGGCTGTCGCCGTCCGCCTCGAAGAGATCGAACGACTCGCTCTGCTCGCCGAGGATCAGGATGTCGCCGTACGCCGCCGCGACGTCCTCCGGCGCGAGCAGGGCGAGGTTGTTGCCGGGCGGGAGCACGGGCGCGCCGATCTCGGTCGGGGCGACGTCCGGGACGGTCGCGATGAGCGTGACCGCGTAGGCGATCTTGTAGTTCTCGCGCGGGCTCTCCTGCGTGAGCACGAGACCGACGACCGCACCGCCCTCCGGCTTCGCGACGGCGAACACCGAGCGCGGCCAGACCTCGGACTGCTGCGGCAGCACGACGACGACCTCCTCGTCGGGGATCGGCGGCAGCGCCGCCACCGAGGAGTCGGCGGTGCGGATGGTGTAGTTCGCCGTGCGGAGGGCGAGCGCCGCCCCCGTGAGCCGCTCGGCGGCGAGGTTCGCGTCGGCGGCCGCGTCGGCGTCGGCGACGGCATCCGCGGCGTCGACGAGGATCGAGCCGAACTGGCCCTTCGTGACGACGACGGGCGCCGTGTCGAATCCGGGCGTCGCGCTCACCGCGGGGTCGGCGACGTCGGTCGTGGCCGTGCAGCCCGCGAGGGCGAGGGCGAGGGCGGTGCCGACCGCGACGAAGGCGCGACGGCGACCGGCGGCGCGGGGCCGGGCGGGCTCGAGCACCGGGATCTGCCCGGTCGAGACCTGGTCTCCCTTACCGGGCCTGAGCCTCGGGGGCTTCGGGCGGCGGGGCAGACGGGGCGTCGTGCGACGCGGACCGCGGCGGCCGCGGGCGTGGACGAGCGCCCAGAGGAAGGCGCCGAGCCCGACGAGGAGCAGCGCGATGCCGCCCACCACGAGCGGGCCGGAGAGCGGGGCGGAGTTGTCGAGCGGCCACGTGATGTCGATCGTGAGCGCGTCGCCGGCCGCGGCATCCGGGGTCGCGCCGGTCGTGCCCTCCGTCGCGCCGGTCGTGCCCTCGGTCGCCGCGGGGTCCTCGGTGACGGCGGCGTCGTCGGCCGTCGCGTCGGCGGCGACCGCGTCGGGGATCGCCGCGATGATGACCGAGATCCCCTCGGGCGCGTTGATCTTGCGGGTCAGCACGTCGGTGCCCGTGAACTCGCGCAGCCAGAGGTCGGATCCGACCGGCGACGGAACCTCGGCGGCGGGCTCGGAGCCCGACACGACGCGGCTCGTCAGCTCGCCCGCCTCGGCATCCCAGCCGATCTCGTTGTAGCCCGACTCGCCGACCCACGCCATGACGTCGGAGGTGCGCCCGTAGGCGAGCACGAGGTCGCCCTCGCCCTCGACCTCGATGCCCTGGGTGCCCGCGTTGGCGTTCAGGGTCGTCGCGTCGATGATCGTGAGCGGCGCGTCGCCGGTGACGACGGAGGACGAGACGGACGCGGGTCCGGCGAGGACGGTGCGCTGCGCGACGCCGAGACCGATGGCGGCGGCGGCGAGGACGAAGGCGACGATCGCGACGACGAATCGCACGGGTGAATACCTCCCGGCGGGTGAGGGCAAGATGACATTCCAGAGTACCGGGGCCGCTGGGCGCCGCCTGGGAGCGGGCTGAACCCCGGCCGCGACGAGCGGCGGACGCTCGGCGGGAATCCCCCGGATCCGCGGGCCCCGCGGGTCGTTACACTCGGAGGGTTCCCGCGCCGTCGGGAACGGCCTCCAACACCGACATCGAACGGGGAGCTCACTGTGGCGTCCGAGGACACGGGATTCAGCACCGAACTGCGGGGCTACAAGAAGGACGAGGTCGACGCGGTCGTCAGCGAGCTGCGCCGCGACCTCATGAAGGCCAACGCCGAGAAGAACGACCAGGCGAAGGAGATCAAGCGTCTCCAGGCGGTCGGCGAAGACCTCCAGGCGGAGCTCGACGAGGTCGGCAGCCCCACCTACTCCGGTCTCGGCACCAAGCTCGAGAACACCCTGCGCGTCGCCGAGGAGCAGTCGACGCGGCTCATCAGCCAGGCCGACATCGACGCCGAGCGGATGCGTCAGGCGGTGCAGCAGGAGGTCGACGCGCTCCGCGGCGAGACGTCCGCGTACGCCGAGAACCTCGTCGCCCAGGCGCGTGCCGAGGCCGAGCGCACGATCCAGGACGCCCGCGACGACGCGGCCTCGATCGTGGCCGGCGCGAACGCCGAGGCCGAGACCGTCAAGCAGGACGCCCTCCGCGAGGCGGCCGCCACGCGCGGTGCCGCCGCGCCGTAGGACAGCAGGTAGAAGAGCGTGCCGTGCAGGCCCTGCTCGTTGAGCGCGACGACGCCCGTGAGGATGAAGCCGGTGTGCGCGACGGCGGAGTACCCGAGCACGCGCTTGATGTCGGTCTGGACGAGCGCGACGACCGTGCCGACGACCATCGTCGCGATCGCGACGGTCCACAGCACCACCTGGAGGTCCCACTGCATGCCGGGCAGGCCGACGTAGACGAACCGCAGCAGCGCGCCGAACGCGGCGATCTTCGTGCACGCGGACATGAACGCGGTGATCGGCGTCGGGGCGCCCTGGTACACGTCCGGCGTCCACGCCTGGAACGGCACGGCGCCGACCTTGAAGAGCAGGCCCGCCATGACGAGCACCGCGCCGACGAGCAGCAGGCTCTCGGTGCCGGTGACCTGCTGCGTCGCGGCGGAGATCGCCGAGAGCTTGAGCGAGCCGGAGTACCCGTACAGCAGGGCGATGCCGAACAGCAGGAGCGCGGAGGCGAACGCGCCCAGCAGGAAGTACTTGAGCGACGCCTCCTGCGAGAGCAGCCGGCGGCGGCGCGCCATGCCGGTCATGAGGTACAGCGGCAGCGAGAGCACCTCGAGGGCGACGAACAGGACCAGCAGGTCGGCCGTCGCGGGGAACACGAGCATGCCGCCGACCGCGAAGAGCAGCAGCGGGTACAGCTCCGTCTGCTGCAGGCCCTTCGCGCGGGCGAGCGCCTCGTAGTCGGAGCCCGGGATCGCGGCGGCGGACGGCGCGAACGCGTCCTGCCCCGTGGAGGTGCGGTCGGCGATGACGAGCAGCGCGACGATCGACAGGACGAGGATCGTCGCCTGCACGACGAGCGTGACGCCGTCGACGGCCAGCGAGCCGCCGATGACGTCGCGGCCGCCGTCGTCCCGCACGGACGGCCACAGGAGCGCGACCGCGAGCAGGGCCCCGGCCAGTGCGGCGAACGCGAGCGCGACCTGCGTCGCGCGACGCACGCGCGCCGGCACGAACGCCTCCAGCAGCACGCCGACCACGGCGGCCACCAGGACGACGGCGACGGGGGCGATCGCCGCCCAGTCGACGTGGGGTGCGGTGAAGGTCATCGGTCGCCTCCCTGGGTGGTCGTCGGCACGTCCGCGACGCCCACCTGCTCGAGCGTGACGGCCGCGGGCGGCCGCACGAGGTCCAGCGCGGGCGCGGGCACGAAGCCGAGCACCAGCATGATCGCGACGAGCGGGGCGAGTGCCCAGCGCTCGTGGGCGCGCAGGTCGGCCATGCCCTCGAGCCCGGCCCGCACCGGGCCGGTGAAGACCCGCTGGTAGGTCCACAGCACGTAGATCGCCGCGAGCACCACGCCGAGCGTGGCGACGACGGCGGCCGCCGGGTGGCGGGCGAAGGTGCCGACGATCACCAGGAACTCGCTGACGAAGGTCGACAAGCCCGGCAGGGACAGCGCCGAGAGCCCGATGACGAGGAACAGGCCCGCCAGCACCGGCACGACCTTCTGCAGCCCGCCGAAGTCGGCGATCTGCTGCGAGCCGCGCCGCGCCACCAGGGAGCCCGCCACGAGGAACAGCGCCCCGGTCGAGAACCCGTGGTTCGCCATGTAGAACGACGAGCCTGCGACCGAGGTCGACGTGAAGGCGAAGATGCCGAGGACGATGAAGCCGAAGTGCGACACCGAGGTGTACGCCACCAGGCGCATGAGGTCCTTCTGGCCGATCGCCAGCAGCGCGCCGTACAGGATCGAGGCGAGCGCCAGGACGATGACCGCCGGGGCGAACCAGCGCGACGCGGCGGGGAACAGCGGCAGGCACAGCGTGAGCATCCCGAAGGTGCCGACCTTGTCGAGCACGCCGACGAGGAGCGTCGAGGTGCCCGCCGGAGCCTGCTCGGCCGCGTCCGGCAGCCACGTGTGCACGGGGAACATGGGCGCCTTGATCGCGAACGCGAGGAAGAACGCGAGGAACAGCCACTTCTCCGTGGTCGGGTCGAGCGGCAGGCCCGTGAGGTTGGCGGTGAGGAAACCCTCCGCGCCGCGCGGCCCCTGCAGGTACAGCGCGATCACGCCCACGAGCATGACCAGTCCGCCGGCGAGCGAGTAGATGAGGAACTTCACCGCGGCGTAGCGCCGCTTCGGGCCGCCGAAGCCGCCGATCATGAAGTAGACCGGGATGAGCATCGCCTCGAACAGGACGTAGAAGAGGAACACGTCCCGCGCCGCGAAGACGGCGACGATGAAGGCGGTCAGCGCGAGCACCAGCGCGAGGTACTGCCGCAGTCGGTCGGTCGCGACCGTCTCGCTGCCCTGCTCCCGCCACGCCGCGAGCACGACGAGCGGCACGAGCAGCAGCGACATGCCGATGAGGAGCATGCCCACGCCGTCGACGCCGACCGCGTACGAGACGCCGAGCGCCGGGATCCAGTGGTGGAGCTCGGTGAGCTGGTGGGTGCTCGCCGCGCCGGTGTCGAACTGCGTCAGGGCCGCGACGAACAGCGCCAGCTCCGCGAGCGCGAAGCCGAGCGCGACGCCGCGTGCGCGGGTCCGCAGCGAGGCGGGCAGCACCCACAGCGCGACCGCGCCGACGAGCGGCAGCACGATCAGGGTGGTCAGCCAGGGGAAGGACATCGGTCAGTGGCTCCTTCAGCTCTGGGTGACCAGGAGGACGACGAGGAGGACGACCAGCCCCGCGAGCATGCCGCCGGCGTAGGACCGGACGTAGCCGGTCTGCAGCCGTCGCAGCAGCGCGCCGAGGCCGACCGTGGTCTTGCCCAGGCCGTGCGCCCCGCCGTCGACGCCCGCGCCGTCGACGAAGACCAGGGAGCGGGTCAGGTGCTGGCCGGGCTCGACGAGCAGCGCGTCGTTGACCTGGTCCTGGTACAGGTCCACCCGCGCGGCGCGCGTGAGCGCGGTGCCGATCGGCGGCGCGACGGGCACGGTGGACACGGCGTACCGGCGCCAGGCGAGCACGCCGCCCGCGAGCACGAGCACGAGCGTCAGGGTGACGATCAGCCAGACCGGCATGACGGGCTCGCCGTGCTCGGCGTGCCCGGTGATCGGCTCCAGCCAGGTGGTGAACCAGCCGTTCAGCGAGAGCAGCGCGCCGAGGCCCACCGACCCGACCGCGAGCACGATCATCGGCCACGTCATGAGCGCCGGGGCCTCGTGCGGGTGCTGGTCGCTGCCGTCACGGCGCGACGACCAGCGTTTCTCGCCCTCGAACGTCATGAAGAACAGCCGCGACATGTAGAACGCGGTGATGCCCGCGCCGATGAGCGTGACGAGGCCGAAGACCCAGGCGCGCCACAGCTGGCCGTCGTGCGGCACGAACGCCGCCTCGATGATCTTGTCCTTGCTCCAGTAGCCGGCGAACGGCGGGATCCCGAGGATCGCGAGCCAGCCGGCCATGAACGTGAAGTAGGTGACCTTCATGTACCGGCCGAGCCCGCCGAACCGGCGCATGTCGACCTGGTCGTCCATGCCGTGCATGACCGAGCCGGCGCCGAGGAACATCCCCGCCTTGAAGAAGCCGTGCGTGACGAGGTGGAAGATCGCGAACGCGTAGCCGATCGGGCCGAGGCCGGCCGCGAGCACCATGTACCCGATCTGCGACATGGTCGAGGCGGCCAGCGCCTTCTTGATGTCGTCCTTCGCGCAGCCGACGATCGCCCCGAACAGCAGGGTGACCGCGCCGACGATCACGACCACCAGCTGGGCGGTGGGCGCGGCGTCGAACAGGACGTTCGAGCGGACGATGAGGTAGACGCCCGCGGTCACCATCGTCGCGGCGTGGATGAGGGCGGAGACCGGCGTCGGGCCGGCCATCGCGTCGCCCAGCCAGGACTGCAGCGGGAACTGCGCCGACTTGCCGCACGCGGCGAGCAGCAGCATGAGGCCGATCGCGGTCATGGTGCCCTCGGAGACCCCCGAGAGGTCCGCCGTCAGCACGGTCTGGAAGTCCACGCCGCCGAACGTCGCGAACATGAGCCCGAGGGCGACCAGCAGCCCGACGTCGCCGATGCGGTTGGCCACGAAGGCCTTCTTCGCGGCGACCGCGTAGGGCAGGTGGTGGTTCCAGAACCCGATGAGCAGGTACGACGCCAGGCCGACGCCCTCCCACCCGACGAACAGCAGCAGGTAGCTGTTCGCGAGGACCAGCACGAGCAT
>JAEWKY010000246.1 GCA_023457615.1 Actinomycetes bacterium
CGGCTACTCGGCGGCGTCGGGCTCGGCGGTGCGCGAGGCGGGCGGGCCGAGGGTGCGGGTGAAGAACGCGACGATCCGCCCCTTCAGGTCGTCGTCGAGGAGCGCGATCGAGTGCAGGGTGCCCTCGGCGACGAGGTACTCGACGTCGACGCCGGCGTCGCGGAGACGCTCGACGAAGCGGTCGGACTGCGCGAGCGGGATCTTCTCCACCGTCGAGTGCGCGACGAAGAAGGGGGGATCGGTGGCATCCACCTGGAAGTTGGGCGACGCGGGCCGCGCGGTCGCGCAGTTCGCGAAGGATGCGCAGCCGAGGTACTCGAGCTGCAGCGGCGCGAAGTCGTCGGTGAGGGCCACCCCGGTGAGGTCGATCGGACCGCTCAGCTCCGCGACCGCCGCGACGCGCGAGCCGGAGGTGAGGCCGCCGCGCCCCGTCGTGCCCAGGAGCGCGGCGAGGTTGCCGCCCGCCGAGCCGCCGAACACGCCGATCCGCTCCGGGTCGATGCCGAAGCGCTCCGCCTGCGCGTCGTCGCGCAGCCACTCGACCGCCGCCTGCACGTCGGAGAACCCCGCCGGGAACGGGAACTCGGGCGCGAGCCGGTAGTCGATCGAGAACGCCGGGTAGCCCGCCGCCGCGAGCCACGTGCACACCGCGCGCCAGCCGACGCTGTCCTTGCGGCCCTCGCGCCAGCTGCCGCCGTGGACGACGAGGAGGGCCGGCGCCGGCCCGGCGGACGGGTCGCGGTCGGGCGGCAGGCACGCGTCGAGCAGGAGCGGGACGCCGTCGACGGCGCCGTACTCGAGGTCGGCGATCACCTCGACGTCGGGGTCGGTCGCGAGGTCGGTGCCCGCCGCGTCGATCTGCGGGTCGATCGTGCCGGCGTCGGAGCCGGTCGGTCCGCACGCGGCGAGGACGAGCAGCGCGACGAGCGCGAGCGCCGTCGAAGGCAGGACCGCGCGCATCCGGCCACCCTAGGCGATCGCTCGGCCTAGGCGAACGGGCCGGAGTCCTGTAACGTAGTCCGGTCGGCTCTCGACACCGCGGACAGCCTCCGCGAAATGCTCCACTGTACGTCGAGCGGGCCGGATCGCGACTCAGTCGAGGCGCGAGGAATCCTTCAGGAAAACGGCCCCGACCATCGTCTGCTCGGGTTCTCGAAGCGCGCGCGTCAGCGTGCGCCCAGCACTCTGATACCCAGCAACGAAAGAACAGTCATGCCTGTCAGCAAGAAGTCCTCCTCCGGCGCGCCCAAGAAGGCGCGCTGGACCACCGAGCAGCGCGCCGCGAAGGGCAAGGCTCCGGCCCGCCCGCGCGGCGGCACGGCCTCGAAGCCCCAGCGCGCCCGTTTCGAGGACAGCGCTCAGCGTCGCGACTCGGTCGAGCGCGGCCAGTCGACGCGTCCCAACTGGGAGCCGCGCGAGAAGAGCGCGCCGCGTTCCGGTGACCGCTTCGAGCGCACCGAGCGTCCGGCCCGCGGCGGTTACCAGAATCGGGATGCCGGCACCCGTCCGCAGCGCAGCGAGCGCCCCAGCCGCGAGGGCTTCGATCGCGCGGGATCGCCCCGCGTCGAGCGGTCGGAGCGTCCGTCGGGCGGCGACCGTCCGCAGCGTCGCTACGAGGACCGTCCCGCGCGGGAGGGCTACGCGCCCCGCACGGAGCGTCCCGCCTACGACCGGCCCCGCACGGAGCGTCCCGCGTACGACCGTCCGCGCACGGAGCGTCCCGCGTACGACCGCCCGCGCTACGACCGTGACGACCGCCCCCGCCGCTTCGAGGGCGACCGCCCCCGCCGCTTCGAGGACGACCGCCCGCGCCGCGACGGCTACCAGCCGCGTGAGCGCTTCGATCGGGACCGCGACCAGCGCACCGAGAAGCCGGCCTTCGTCGACGACGTCGTGCTCGAGCGCCTCGAGGCGCAGGCCATCGACGCGACCGATGTCGCGGGCGCGGGCTTCGGCGAGCTCGGCCTCGGCCAGAACATCGTCCGCGCGCTGAGCGACCTCGGCGCCGAGACCCCGTTCCCGATCCAGGCCGCGACGATCCCGTCGGTGCTCGAGGGCCGCGACGTGCTCGGTCGCGGCCGCACGGGCTCCGGCAAGACGATCGCCTTCGGCGCCCCGCTCGTCGAGCGGCTGCTCCAGGCCCAGAAGGGCTCGAACGAGCGGCGCAAGCCGGGCCGCGCCCCGCGCGCGCTCATCCTCGCCCCGACGCGCGAGCTCGCCCTGCAGATCGACCGCACCGTGCAGCCGCTCGCGCAGAGCGTGGGCCTGTTCACGACGCAGATCTACGGCGGCGTCCCGTACGCCCGTCAGACGGGCGCGATCTCGCGCGGCGTCGACATCATCATCGGCACCCCGGGCCGCATCGGCGATCTCGTCTCGCAGGGCCGCCTCGACCTCTCGCAGGTCATGGTGACGGTGCTCGACGAGGCCGACCACATGTGCGAGCTCGGCTTCCTCGAGCCCGTGCGCGAGCTGCTGCAGCGCACGAGCGAGGGCGGCCAGAAGCTGCTCTACTCGGCGACGCTCGACAAGGGCGTCGCGACGCTCGTCGACGAGTTCCTGGTCGACCCGGCCGTCTACGAGATCTCCGGTGAGGACCAGGCCTCGAGCGACATCCGCCACATCGCGTTCCTCCTCGACCAGCGCGACAAGCAGGAGGTGCTCGTCGAGCTCGCCGCCGGTGAGGGCAAGAAGCTCGTCTTCGCCCGCACCCGGGCGTTCGCCGAGCAGCTCGCCGACCTGCTCGACGACGCCGGCATCCGCGCCGAGTCGATCCACGGCGACCTCAACCAGTCGCGCCGCACGCGTGCGCTCGAGAAGTTCACGAGCGGACGCGTCGCCGCGCTCGTCGCGACCGACGTCGCCGCCCGCGGCATCCACGTCGACGACATCGAGCTCGTCATCCAGGCCGACGCGCCCGACGAGTACAAGGCGTACCTGCACCGCGCCGGCCGCACCGGCCGCGCCGGTCGCTCGGGCACCGTCGTGACGCTCGTGCCGCGCAACCGCCGCCGTCGCACCGAGGAGCTCTTCGCCCGCGCGGAGATCACCCCCGAGTGGATCCAGGTGCGCCCCGGCGACGACGTGATCGCCGAGTTCGCCGGCTGACCTCGGCCCGACCCGCCGATTCGCGCGACATGGCCCTTCCCGAC
>JAEWKY010000247.1 GCA_023457615.1 Actinomycetes bacterium
GCGCTATCACCCGGCGGCCGGGGGGGGGGCGGGGCCCCCGCCCCCCGCGACCCGGGCACTACGGGATGCTGCGGCTGCGCACGACGGGAGCCCGCAGCGGCGTCGAGCGCGCGGTCATCGTCGCGTACTACCTCGAGGGCGACGCCTACGTGACGGTCGCGATGAACGGCTGGGCGCCCGAGCATCCGGCGTGGCTGCACAACCTGCGCGCGCATCCCGACGCTGCGGTCGACACGGTCGACGGGCCGCGCCGGGTCGTCGCGCGCGAGGCGGCGGGGGGCGAGCGGCAGCGGCTGTGGGACGGCTACCGCGACTACTCGACCGGTCCGAGCCTCGACGAGTACACGGTGGGACGCGCCCTCGCGGCGCCCGTCGTCGTGCTCGACCCCGTCGCCTGACCGCCCCTCACCGCGAGGTCGGCACGCGCTCGGGCAGGTGCAGCCGCGCGAGGAACCGATCCGCCCCCCGCGGCACCCGCGCCCGGTCCGCCCGCGAGACGAGCACGACGACGACGGTCGCGATCGGCACCGACCACGCGGCAGGCTGCGCGAGCAGCACTCCGATCCAGCCGTCCGTGACGAACGGGGCGACGACGATCGCGCCGCCGCAGAGCAGGGCGCCGGAGAACATCCCGGCGACGGCCCCGCGCGCCGTGAGACCCCGCCACCAGATGCCGAGCAGCAGCACGGGGCACAGCGTCGACGCGGTGAACGCGAAGACGAGGCCGACCGATCCCGCGAGGCCCGACGAGTCGGTGAGCAGCGCGACGGCGAGCGGCACGAGAGCCGAGCCGATCGCGGCGACGCGGAAACCCGTCACCGAGCCGCCGAAGAGATCCTGCGAGACGACGCCCGCGAGCGAGACGACGAGTCCCGACGTGGTCGAGAGGAAGGCCCCGAACGCCCCGGCGATGACGAGCGCCGTGAGCACCTCGCCGAGCACCCCGGGCACGAGCATGCCGGGCAGCAGCAGCACGAGGGCGTCGGCCTCCGACGCGAGCTGCGGCGCGAACACCCGGCCGAGCATCCCGAACGCGACCGGGAACAGGTAGAACACCGAGAGCAGGCCGAGCACGATGAGCGTCGTGCGGCGGGCGGCCCGGCCGTCGGGGTTCGTGTAGAAGCGCACGAGCACGTGCGGCAGTCCCATCGTGCCGAGCAGCAGGGCGATGAGCAGCGACGCCGAGGTGTAGATCTCGGCCCCCGCGGCCGGCGGCGGCACGGGCAGGGCGACCGAGGTCGGCAGAGCGGGCGCGACCCCGGGCAGGAAGACGAGGATGAGCACGACCGGGATGGCGAGGGCCGTCAGCTTGAGCCAGAACTGGAACGCCTGCACGAACGTGATCGAGCGCATCCCGCCGACCGCGACGACGACGCCCACGATGACCGCGACGCACGCGGCGCCGGCCCAGCGCGGGAGCCCCGTCGTGATGCCCACCGTGAGGGCCGCGCCCTGCAGCTGCGGAACGATGTAGAACCAGCCGATGACGATCACGAGCACGCTCGTCACCCGCCGCACGCCGAGCGACTCGAGCCGCGCCTGGGTGAAGTCGGGGATCGTGTAGGCCCCCGAGCGGCGGAGCGGGGCCGCGACGAAGAGCAGCAGCATGAGGTACCCGGCGGTGTAGCCGATCGGGAACCACAGCGCGGCCTCCCCGCGCAGCAGCAGCAGGCCGGCGATGCCGAGCACGCTCGCCGCGGAGAGGTACTCGCCGCCGATCGCCGACGCGTTCCACCACGGGCGCACCGTGCGGGAGGCGACGTAGAAGTCGCCCGTCGTGCGCGACACCCGCAGCCCGAAGAACCCGACGAGCACGGTCGCGACCGTGACGACCGCGATCGAGACGTAGCCGACGACGGGGTTCACCGGGCGCCGCTCACGAATCCTCCGACGCGAGCGACCTGTAGCGCGCCTCGTTGCGCTCCGCGGCGCGCACGACGAGCACGGCCACGAGCAGCACGAGCGGGTAGACGCCCGCGCCCAGCACGATCCAGGCGATCGGGATGCCGGCCACGGTGAACTCGCGCACCTGCGGCACGAGAGCGAGGGCCGCGGTGATGGCGGCGAGCACGATCGCGAACGACCCCGCGGCGACGAGGGCGACGCGCAGCTGCGAGCGGATGAGCGACCGCACGTAGACGGTCGACGCGTCGCCCGGACCCGCGGCGACCGAGCCCCGGCGCGAGCCCGAGCGGGGAGCCGTCACCCGCACGCGCGGGGGAGGTGCGATCACCGGGCGAGCCCCGCGCCGAGGCTCTCGCGCAGGGCGGGGAGGCAGCGCCGGCTCACGGGCAGCTCCGCCCCGCCCGACGTGACGCTCGGCCCGTCGCCCGTGAGCCGCGCGCGGGTGACGTGCGCGAGCGCGACGAGGTAGGAGCGGTGGATGCGCACGAACCCCGCGTCGCGCCAGCGGAACTCGAGATCGTTCAGCGGGATGCGCACGAGGTAACTGCCGTCGTCGGTGTGCAGCCGGGCGTAGTCCCCGTGCGCCTGCACGTAGCGGATGTCGTCGCGGCGGATCATCCGCGTCGTCGTGCCGAGCGTCACGGGCACCATCTCGGGGCGCGGGATCGGCCCGGTCTGCGTCGGCGCGTGGAGCGACTCGAGCACGCGCGTCACGCTGCGTTCGAGGCGCTCGGTGCGCACGGGTTTCAGCAGGTAGTCGACGGCGGCGAGGTCGAACGCCTCGAGCGCGCCGTCTTCGTCGGCCGTGACGAAGACGAGTGCGGGGCGGTGCTCGAACCTGCCGAGCGCGCGGGCCAGGTCGAACCCCGAGAGCCCGGGCATGTGGATGTCGAGGAACACGGCGTCGACGGGATGCTGCGAGATGATGCGCACCGCCTCGGCGCCCGACGGCGCGCGGTGCACCGTGCCGACGCGCGGGTCGGCGCCGAGCAGGAACTCCAGCTCGTCGAGCGCGGGCGGCTCGTCGTCGGCGATGAGCACCGAGAGGTGGGCGGGCATCAGGCCACCCGCTCCGTCATCCGGCCGGGCTGCGACTTCGGCACGCGCATCGTCACGAGGGTGCCCGCTCCCACGTTGGTCTCGACCACGAGGCCGAAGTCGGCGCCGTAGACCTGCCGCAGACGGGTGTCGACGTTGTGCAGCCCCACGTGCTCGCCCGCCGCGCGACCGGCGAGCACCGAGCGCGCGAGCTCCGGGTCGATCCCGACGCCGTCGTCCTCCACCGTGATCACGGCGTACTCGCCCGAGTCGCTCGCCGTGATCGCGAGGCGGCCCGAGCCCTCCTTCGCCTCGAGCCCGTGCCGCACGGCGTTCTCGACGAGGGGCTGCACCGAGAGGAACGGGATGATCGTCGAGAGCACCTCGGGCGCGATCTGCAGGGTCACGGCCAGGCGCTCGCCGAATCGCGCGCGCTCGAGCCGCAGGTAGCCGTCGACGCTGCGCAGCTCCTCGGCGACGGTCGTGAAGTCGCCGTGCCGCCGGAACGAGTAGCGCGTGAAGTCGGCGAACTCGAGCACGAGCTCGCGCGCCCGCACGGGGTCGGTGTTGATGAACGACGCGATCGCATTGAGCGCGTTGTAGATGAAGTGCGGGCTGATCTGCGCGCGGAGCGCACGCACCTCGGCCTCCGCGAGCGCCGCGCGCGACGTGTCGAGCTCGGCGAGCTCGAGCTGCGTCGCGACCCAGCGCGCCACCTCGCCCGTCGCGCGCACGAGGCCCGCACGGGCGC
>JAEWKY010000248.1 GCA_023457615.1 Actinomycetes bacterium
GGGGTGTCGGAGAGCGGCTACGCGATGATCGCCCGCACCGCCCACGTGTCGCCGGAGCGCGCGGAGGGCATCCTGTCGTCGCTGTCGCCCATGCCCACGCCCGCGAGCTGGTCGAGCACGCGGCGACTCGCGAAGACGGCGACCTCGGCGCGCGCGAGCGGATCGGGCTCGGGGGCGGGGCGTCCGAGCAGCTGCGTCGCCACGGCGGGCCACGCGGGGTCGTCGTCGGTGCGCGCGAGCTGCACGCAGTACAGGCACGGTCCCGCCCCCGGCACCACGAACGGCCCCACCTCGACGGACTGCTCGGCGGCGAGCACCGGCACGTGGACGACATCGCGGTTGAGCCAGCGCAGGTGGTCGGCCGGGGCGATCACGGCGCCCGCGACGAGCACGACGACGCTCGCCTGCGCGGGGTCGCCGAGCGCGCCCGAGGCCGACAGCAGCCCGGCCAGGTCGCGGGCGAGCGCCGAGTCCCCCATCACCGCGGCGACCGCGGACGGCGTCGCCCGGGGAGCGGCGAGCACGGGCGACAGCGACGACAGGATGCCCTCCGCGCGCTCCGGCGACACGTGGGCGGTGCGGGCGATCATCGCGTAGCCGCTCTCCGACACCCCCGCCGCGAGCGCGGCGAGCAGCCGGGCATCCCCGTCGCTCACCTCCTCGAGCACCGCGGCTGCCTCCGAGCCCACCTGCACGCTCGACGGCGTGCGCCACAGGATCGGATACCGCGGATCGAGCTTCAGCACCATGCCCGACAGGATGCCCGCTGCGCACCGGCGACCGCGTCCGGCATCCACAGCTTCGGTGCATTTCTCCGGAGGTCCGCGAGCGCGGGCGACCCGGATGCCCGCAGGATGCGGGGAGGGGCCACGATCCTCCGGCGAAACGCACCCGAACTCCGGAGAAACGCACCCCGAACCGAGGGGAGGAGCGGCCGCCTACTCTTCGTGCGGCCGGTCACCCGTGGAGTCGTCGAGGAGGTCCCGCAGCGCGCGATCCACGTCGTCGGGCTCCGGCGCCGGGCCGGTGAGCCGGGCGACGAGGGCCGCGGGCGCGTCGATGTCGGCATCCGTCGGCACGACGTCGGGGTGCGCCCAGAGGTCGTCCCGCTCGTCCGCGCCGACGGCGTCGTGCACCGCCTGCCACATCGCGGCCGCCTCGCGCAGGCGACGGGGGCGCAGCTCGAGCCCGACGAGGGTGGAGAACGCCGACTCGGCGGGTCCGCCCGCGGCGCGACGACGTCGCACCGTCTCGGCGATCGCCGCGGCGTGCGGCAGGCGCGTCGTCGCGGCGGCGGTGACGACATCCACCCACCCCTCGATGAGGGCGAGCATCGTCTCGAGCCGCGCGAGGGCGGCGAGCTGCTCGTCGGTCTTCGGCGGGATGAGCGCGCCCGACTGCAGCGCCGCGCGCAGCTCCTCGGGGTTCTGCGGGTCGAGGTCGGCGGCGAGCTCCTCGAGCTTCTCCATGTCGATGCGCGTGCCGTGCGCGACCTCGGTGATCTGGGTGAGCACGTGCAGGCGCAGCCACTTCGCGTGGCGGAACAGCCGCGCGTGGGCGAGCTCGCGCACCGACAGGTAGAGCCGGATCTCGTCGACCGGGATGTCGAGCCCGCGCCCGAAGTCGTCGACGTTCTGCGGCACGAGCGCGGCCTGCCCCGTCTCGCCGTCGAGCAGCGGGATGCCGACGTCGCCGCCGGAGACGGCCTCCGCGGCGAGCTGCCCGACGACCTGGCCGAGCTGCATCGCGAACAGCGTGCCGCCGATGTTGCGCATGAGCTTGCCGGCTCCGCCGAGCATGCCGCCCAGCTCCTCGGGGGCGTGCTCCTCGAGCACGCGGGTGAGCGCGTCGGCGATCGAGTTCGCGACCGGCTCGGCGAGCTGGGTCCAGACCGGCATCGTGGCCTCGGCCCAGCCGGCGCGGGTGAGCAGCACGGGCTCGGTCGTGAGGGTGCTGATCGACGTGGCCTCGTCGAGCCAGAGCGCGGCGACGTGCAGCGCCTGCTCGAGCGCCGAGCGCTCCGCGGGCGTGGACGGCACGGCCGAGCGTCCGGCGAGGGTGCGCGCCTGCTCGATCGCGAGGCCCCAGTTGATGCCGTCGCCGCTGTTCTGCAGCGCCTGCTGCAGCTGACCGATGAGCCGCTGCACCATCTCGGGGTCGTCGGGCAGCCCGGCGGCGCTCGCGAGCCTCGCCGGATCGATGTCGGTGTCGCCCGCGAGGAAGTCGCGCAGCATGTCGCGGAACTCGCCCGTGGCGTCGCCCTCGTCGTCGGGTTCGACGGGCTCGCGCGGCGGGTGATCGGCCATGACGACTACGCTAGCCCGGAGCATCCGGCGCCCGCCCGGAGCGCTCTGCGCCCCCAGCGAACACGAGGGGGCTCCGCGGTCGGAGGGGGATTCGGTGTCGCTGCCCGATCCGGCATCGTCGGAGCCGAAGGCCTCCGCCTCGCGGCCGCCCTCCCCGCTGCGTGCGCCGTGGACGAGCTACCTCGGATTCGGGCTGCTCGTGGCGGCCGTCACGGGGTGCGTGCTCTTCGCGACGGCGCCGTCGCCGTACGTCGTCGAGCGCCCGGGGCCCGTCTTCGACACGCTCGGCGAGGTCGAGATCGACGAGGGCGAGACCGTGCCGCTCATCGACATCCCGGACGAGACGACCTACCCGACGTCGGGCCAGCTCGACATGCTCACCGTCTACATCGACGGCTCGCGCGACCGGCCGCTGGCCTGGATCGACGTCGCGACCGCGTGGTTCGACCCGAGCCGCACGGTGCTGCCGGTCGACGCCGTCTACCCCGCCGGCCAGACCGACGAGGAGGCCGACGAGGAGAGCGCGGTCGCGATGGACACCTCGCAGCAGGATGCCGTCGCCGCCGCGCTCGGCGAGCTCGACATCGACTACACGAGCGTCTTCGTCGTCGCGAGCGTCGTGGAGGGCTCGGCCGCCGAGGGCGTGCTCGCGGCGGGGGACGAGATCCTCACCGCCGACGGGGCGACGATCGCGGGCGTGCAGGACCTGCGGGACGCGCTGCTGGCCGCGGGGGTCGGCACGCCGGTCGACCTGGGCATCCGCCGCGACGGCGCCGCGCGCACCGTGACCGTCACCCCCACGGCGGGGGACGACGGCGCACCGGTCATCGGCGTCTACGCGGCCTCCCGCTACGACTTCCCGATCGACGTGAGCATCCGATTGCAGAACGTCGGCGGCCCGAGCGCGGGCATGATGTTCGCGCTCGCGATCTTCGACAAGCTGACGCCGGGCGAGCTCACCGACGGCGAGCACATCGCGGGCACGGGCACGATCGCCGGCGACGGCAGCGTCGGGGCGATCGGCGGCATCGTGCAGAAGATGTACGGCGCGCAGAACGCGGGCGCGGACTGGTTCCTCGCTCCGTCGGCGAACTGCGGCGACGTCGTCGGACGCATCCCGGGCGGCCTCGAGGTGTTCTCGGTGTCGACGCTCGAGGAGGCGATCGCCGCCGTCGAGGCGATCGCGGAGGGCGACGTCGCGGAGCTCCCCCGCTGCCGCTGACCGCGGCCGCGGCGCACCGTCGCCCGACGCGCGTTCGCTGCGAGCGTGAGCCGGCGACACCCGTCCCCGGGAATCTCGCAGACGGCCCCCCGTAGAATCTCAGGGATCCGAAGGAGCCGCCGTTGTCGACGACCCGTCCCGCACCCGCCAGCCCGCCCGCCCGTAGCCGGACCCGCGCCGCCGTCGCGATCTCCGCGGCGATCATCGCCGCGCTGGTGATCGCCTTCTTCGTCTTCTCGGGGTTCTACAGCGATGTGCTGTGGTTCGACCAGCTCGGCTTCCTCGGCGTGCTCACGACGCGCTGGGGCGCCTTCGCCGCGATGTTCGCCGTCGGCTTCGTCGCGATGGCGCTCGTCGTCTGGCTCAGCATCCTGCTCGCCTTCCGCGCCCGCCCCGTCTACGCGAAGCTCAACGCGCAGCTCGACCGCTACCAGCAGCTCATCGAGCCGCTGCGCCGCGTCGCGATGATCGGCATCCCGCTCGTGCTCGGCCTCTTCATGGGCGTCTCGACGGCGACCCGCTGGGACACCGTGCTGCAGTTCCTCAACCGCCAGCCGTTCGGCACGACGGATCCGCAGTTCGGGCTCGACGTCTCGTTCTACGTGTTCGAGCTGCCGCTGTACCGCGGCATCCTCGCCTACGCCTCGGCGGTCGTGCTCATCGCGGGGCTCGCGGCGCTCGCGACCTCGTACATCTACGGCGCCATCCAGATCACCGGCCGCGAGGTGCGGGTCACGCGCCGCGCGCGCATCCAGCTCGCCATCACGGCCGCGGTCTACATCGCGCTGCAGGGCGCGAGCATCTGGTTCGACCAGTACGGCACCCTCACCGACCAGAAGGACATCCTCACCGGCGCGAACTACGCCGACGTCAACGCGGGCATCCCGGGGCGCGCGATCCTCGCCGGCATCGCCGCCCTCGTCGCGATCCTCTGCATCGTGACGGCGATCATCGGCCGCTGGCGCCTGCCCATCGTCGGCACGGCGCTGCTGCTCGTCTCGGGACTCGTGGTGGGCACGATCTACCCGGCGATCGTCGACCGTCTCTTCGTCGCCCCGAGCCAGGGCCGCACCGAGGCTCCCTACATCCAGCACAACATCGATGCGACGCGGGCCGCCTACGGTCTGAGCGACGTCGACGTGCAGCGCTACAACGCGCAGTCGGATGCCGAGCCCGGTGCCCTGCGCGAAGACGCCGAGACCACCGCGAACATCCGCATCCTCGACCCCGCGCACATCGCCCCGACCTTCGCGCAGCTCGAGCGCGTGCGGCAGTACTACCGCTTCGCGAGCAACCTCGACGTCGACCGCTACATGGTCGACGGCGCGACGCAGGACACCGTCATCGCGGTGCGCGAGCTCAACCAGGACGCGTCGGACTCCTGGTACAACAACTCCCTCGTCTACACCCACGGCTACGGCGTGGTCGCCGCCTACGGCAACCAGCGCAACGCGCAGGGCGAGCCCGTGTTCCTCGAATCGGGCATCCCGTCGACGGGCGGCCTCGGCGAGTACGAGCCGCGGGTCTACTTCGGCGAGAACTCGCCGATCTACTCGATCGTCGGCGCGCCCGAGGGCGAGGAGCCCGACATCGAGATCGACTACCCGTCGGCGACGGAGGGCAGCGACGCGAACGCCGTGCGCACGACCTTCACGGGCGAGGGCGGACCGCAGCTCGGCGGCATCTTCACGCGCCTCGTCTACGCGCTGAAGTTCCAGGCGGAGGAGATCCTGCTCTCCGACCAGATCAACGACTCGTCGCAGATCCTCTACGACCGCAACCCGCTCGACCGGGTGCGGAAGGTGGCGCCGTACCTCACCCTCGACAGCGACACGTACCCGGCGGTCGTCGACGGCCGCATCGTGTGGATCGTCGACGGGTACACGACCACCGCGAGCTACCCGTACTCGCGCCTGCAGTCGCTCTCCGAGGCGATCGTCGACACGAACACGCCCGGTCAGGCGTTCGCCCTCGACGACATCAACTACATCCGCAACTCGGTCAAGGCCACGGTCGACGCCTACGACGGCACGGTGACGCTCTACGCGTGGGACGAGGAGGATCCGATCCTCAAGACCTACGAGGCCGTCTACCCCGGCACGGTGCAGCCGCGCGACGAGATGAGCGAGGACCTCCTCGCGCACGTGCGCTACCCGGCCGACCTGTTCAAGGTGCAGCGGTCGATCTTCGCGACGTACCACGTGACCGACGCGAACGAGTTCTACTCGGGCACCGACGCGTGGACGACGCCCGACGAGCCCACCGCCGAGAACGCCGCCAACGCCCCGGCCCAGGCCCCGTACTACCTGACCATGCAGCTCCCGGGCGCGGAGAAGCCGGCGTTCACGCTGTACTCGACGTTCATCCCCGAGACGACGGCGGCGGGCAGCCAGAACATCCTCACCGGCTACCTCGCGGTCAACGCGGATGCCGGCGACGACTACGGCAAGCTCACGCTGCTCACCCTGCCGAAGGACAACACCGTGCCGGCGCCGGGTCAGGTGCAGGCGCAGTTCAACTCGGACGACGTCGTCGCGAACCAGCTCAACATCCTGGAGCGCGGCGGTTCGACCGAGGTCATCCGCGGCAACCTGCTGACCCTGCCGGTCGGCGGCGGGCTGCTCTACGTGCAGCCGGTCTACGTGCAGGCGACGGGAGGCACGAGCTACCCGCTGCTGCGCAAGATCCTCGTGGCCTTCGGCGACCAGATCGCGTTCGAGGACACCCTCGACGCCGCGCTGGACAAGATCTTCGGCGGCGACTCCGGGGCGAACGCGGGCGACGGCGACGTGCCGGTCGATCCGGGCACCGAGGATCCGGGCACCGAGGACCCGGGCACCGAGGAGCCGGGCACCGACCCCGGCACCGAGGAGCCGGGCGATGCCGACCTCAGCGCCCTGCAGCAGGCGCTCTCCGACTACCAGGCGGCGCTCGCCGACCGCGAGGCGGCGTACGCGGAGAACGACCTCGTCGCGGCGGCGGAGGCCGACCAGCGCATGCAGGACGCCATCGAGCGGGCCATCGCGGCCTCGGAGGGCTAGGCGGCGAGCTGCTCCATCCCGTGGTAGGCTCGATTCTCGTGCCGCGGGGTGGAGCAGCTCGGTAGCTCGCTGGGCTCATAACCCAGAGGTCGCAGGTTCAAATCCTGTCCCCGCAACCAATACGGCCTTACTCAAAACCGAGGTCCGGAAGTACTCCGGGAGTCGGCGAACAGTAAGACCCAACGTAGGAACCCCGGTCTCAAGACCGGGGTTCTTGCGTTGTGTGGGCGAGATCGCCTTCTCTTCGTCGGCGTGCTCGCTGAACGCGACAGACGCTTCACGAATCTCTTCGATCGCTTCGTGGCGCCGATGGGGTGCTTGGCTTCTCGGTTTTCGCCGCACGAAGTCCCGTCCATGCCGTCCATTGATAGGGAAACGGAAGTGGAGAGTCTACGTGCATCGTCGGCGGTCTGGGGAATCTGCGGGGGGCAATTGCTGAAGATTCCGAGACTTTAGTTGAACGCTCCGCTTTCGTATGTGTAAGTTCCGATCAAGAGCCGATCAGACGGCTAGTACCAGAGAAGAGGATCAGGATGACGAAACGAAAGTATCAGTTAGCTGCTGCCGTTGCGGCTGTTGCCCTCGGCGTGACTCTCGGAGTGGCCTCGCCCGCCGTAGCGCAGCCGACGGCCAAGGTGGCCGACAACCCGAGCGTCGCGTGCCGGCTGAACGGGGTGGACACGGGAACGCTTCGCGGTTACCGTGCCGCAACGTACGCGACCACCCGTGAGCAGTTCGGCGAGTGCGGTACCGTCTTCGTTCGGGTGCAGTACTACGTGCCCGGAGGAAGTGGCGCCTACTACAGCAACTGGGTGAGCGGCTCGTCGTACGCGCACTCGGGCGGGTTCCCGTCGGTGCCGAAGGGCTACCACACCGCGGGCCGCGCGCTCTACCAGGTCGAGAGCTTCCCCTCCTGAGTCTCGACGACATGGCTGCACATCGTTCTGCGGGGCTGTCCGTGAGGTGTGCCCGCTGGGCTGGCGCGGTCCTTGGGTTGAGTGCGCTGGTCGGTTCTCTGACTGCGTGCTCAACCCCGGGGACTGCTGAGAGTGAGTCGTTCCCGACCGAGTTCGAGATGTCGAGCGAGCACTCAGCGGCGATCAACGACGGCGACATCTCGGCTGATGAATACGAGGCGGGCTTTCGCCGCTATCGGGGCTGCCTTGCAGCAGCCGGGTATGATCTCGTGATCAACGAGGAGTTCAACGACACGATCAGTTACGGCGTTCCTGCAGCGGCTGTTGAATCAGGAGTCGATCAGGAGTGCTACGAGACTGAATTCTCGAAGATCGACGAAATGTGGCAACTCGCGAGAGAAGATACGTCCTACTCCGCCCAGGTCCTCAGGGACTGTCTCGTCGCCAACGGCGTGACCCCGGAAGATACGATGGAAGAGCTTGTCGAACAAATCAGGGAATCAGGTATCGCGCTCGAGTCCTGCGGAGGTTGATCGCCGCAACGCGGGCCGCCCGCTTCAGGTCTTCGCGCTGGCTCAGGGCTGGAGGCACGTACTCTTCTTGCTCGTCGCGTGGCTGATACCGATCGTTGTGCTCGCCGTGGGTCTGCCGTTGGCTGATCTTCTCGAACGAGACGCCCTGACGCCAAACGAGCCTACTGAGGTCGAGGTTGGGAGCCGACAGGACGACCTACGGGCGGCTGTCGTCGTGTCAGTCGGCCTTGGCCGCGCACCTGTGGCGCGTCTGGCCGCGTCGGGAGTCGTGACGTCTGTTGGTGTCGCGCCTGGATCGGAACTGACGCAAGGCACTGCGCTTGCGAGCGTCGATTATGTCCCGGTCCTGGCCTTCCTCGGTGCCAGCCCATTGGTGCGCGACCTGGCACTCGGCGATCGAGGGCCGGACGTCGCGATGCTTGCCGGGTACCTGCGCGACCTTGGCTTCTTGACCGAGGCCTCCGTCGGCGATCGATTTGGCGCCGCGATGCGCGGAGCGGTGATCGCGTTTCAGAAGTCTCTCGGCGCGACCGCAGACGGCATCTTCCGTGTCTCGTATGTCGTCTTCGTCCCCAGCGAATTTGGCCTCGTGACTGAGGTTCCCTATGTCGTGGGGGACACGGTCTCTTCCGGCTCAGTCGCCGCGTCAGGTGTCCCCCGAGCGATCTCCGTGGAGATTGATGCTGCGTCGGAGGGGCGGTCGCTGAGCGTATTCGCCGGACGTGATGCGGTCCTGATCGCGGCCGAGGAAAGGCTCGAGATCGGCGACTTCTCTGTCGAGCTGGAAGCGGCCGACGAGCTCGTCGGCTGGCTCAGCGAGCGCTTCCCCGCGGCGGCAGCTAACCCGGACGCGCAAGGAGTGGTGACTTACGACCGAGTCCTCGTGGCGCTCAGCGAACCGGAGACGTACGGGACGGTTCCTTCGACGGCGGTCATCGTCGGCGACAAGGAAACGTATTGCGTGGTCCAGTACGTCGACGAGGAACTGGAGCTTGTGATCGTCGATCAACCCGCTCTCATCGGCTCAGAACTTGGAGTTGTGGGCGTCGATCCCGCGCTGATCGGATCGGTCGTCGTACGAGATGTGGCGACCGTTCCATCGGAGCTCGTAGACCGTTGCGAATAACTGTTCATGACGGTGCGGTGCGCTTCGGTGAACGAATAGTTTTCGAAGGCTTCGACGCTGAATTCCGTTCGGGCCGGACCACAGCGCTAGTCGGCCCGTCTGGGAGCGGCAAATCCACCTTGTTGGCCGCCATAGCGGGATATCGTCGCCTTGACGCTGGCACGGTCACGATCGAGGGCTCTCCGGACGACAAGCCATCCCCGAACAACGTTGCTTGGGTGCCGCAGGGCGCGAACGCGTTGAGCGCTCGTTCCGTAGTCGACAACGTCATGATCGGCGCGCTAGCCCGGGGTGGTGAGCCTCTGCACGCTCTACAGGTCTCGCTGCACTGGATCGAGGTGGTTGGACTCAAAGACATGCACGCGCGACTCGCTCGCGAACTGTCAGGCGGTGAGCTGCAGCGCCTAGCGCTGGCTAGGGCTCTCGCATCGCAGCGACCAGTGATCCTTGCGGATGAGCCCTCCGCAAACCTCGATCAGAGGAACACCGAGAACGTTGCACAGCTGTTCGCGTCGCTCAGGTCTGTCACGACGATCATCATCGCGACACATGATCCGGTGATTGTCGCCAACGTAGACGATGTTGTTGAGATGCGGTCTCGATGAATGACGGTGAGTGGCGTCTCGGGCTCCTGGCGAGGGAGGCGCGTAAGAACATCACGGCGCAAGGTAGTCGCGTGTTGATCGCGCTTACCGTCGGTCTTTTCGTTGCTTCGTCCGCGGCCGCGTTCTCGGCTTGGGAGTCGGCGAATTTCAGCGATCAACTCGATGACCTTGCGGCGCGTGGTCGAAACGTCGTTCTGATCTCTAGCTCCGTTTCTGAGACACCGGCTGCCATGACAAGAGCGAGTTGCGAGGGCCTGTCGCAACTCGGCCACGTCGAACGTGCAGGGGGGATAGTTGCAACAGGACGCTCTGAGGTCATTCCCTTCGGAGGCGGCATCCCGACGTTCCGGGTCAGCTCGACCCTGGTCCCCGCCATCTCGTCTTACGATGCCGTCCTTGGGTCCGCCCTAGCAGCGCAGGCAGCTGGGTCAACGACGACGATCCGAGTCGACGGAATCGTTGCGCATGCAGTGTTCGCACCCGAGCAACCGCCGGGAGTGGACCTGAACTCAGGGCTTCTCTTGCCGGCGACGGTTGAGGATCGAGACGTGCGACTTTGCGTAGTCGTCCTCGATGATCTCGCAACTGCGTCAATCGTCGTGCCGAGTCTCGTCGCGTCTTTGGACTCTTCGGGGCCCCCCTTGGCGGCCGTGTCTGCGCTGCGTGAGTCGAGCGACCCGATCTCGACCTATCTGCAACGTTTCTCGCGGCACTGGCCGCTGCTTTCGGGGGCAGTGATCGGTTTGTTGCTCGGTCTCGTAACGCTTGGCCGCACTTCAGAGCTGTCCGCCTACCTTCTGTCGGGAACGTCTCGAGCCTCGTTCCGCGAGCTCCTGATCTTCGAGGCTGCCTATGTCTCGGGTCTCTGCGCGATGGCCGCCACTGCGACGGGTCTGGTCTTCAACATCGCTGGGGACCACGTGCTGGTCACGGCCGCCCGAGGGCTCCAGGTTGGCGCGGTTGCTCTCTTGACGACGTTGGCGGTTACGCTCAGCATTGCGAATCGGCGGCCGTCCGATCTCGCCAAGGATCGCTGACTTGCGCGACTGCAGCGTCCGAACGTCGCAACGTGGGGCGGTGGACGAGGCTTCGCTAGGGGCGACGTCGTGGCCCTTGGCGAGTGACAGCGACCGACCAGGCGAGTCTCAGTTCAACGCCTCGAGGATCTCGACGGAGCCGTGATCCAACTCGGTCCTTCCGTGACCGGTGGTCAGCGGCTGTCGCCGCCGACGCACGACGTCGCGGACGTCGACGGTCGATTCGGTCGGTTCGTCGTTCGCAAGCCCTAGACGGTCGCGGAGGTGGCCGGGCTGGGCGGGAGTCTTCTCGAGGCCGCGAAGGTTTGAATAGCGTCCTACGACGTCAACGGACGAAGGCCCCGGTCGACAGACCGGGGCCTTCTGCATTCCCGCCCCGTGTGGTCGAGTGGACGCATGGACATCGCCGGAACCACAGCTCTCGTCACGGGCGTCTCGTCGGGCCTCGGCGCTGCGACGGCCGAGCGCCTCGTCGCCCGCGGCGCGCGGGTGCTCGGCCTCGACCTGAGGGTGCCCGACACCGCGACGGAGGGCATCCGGTACGTCGCCGCGGACGTCGCGTCCGCCGAGGGCGTCGAGGCCGCCCTCGCGACGCTGACCGTCGACGCCCCGCCGCTGCGCATCGCCGTGAACTGCGCCGGCGTCGCCCCGGCCGAGCGGCTGCTGTCGTCGAAGGGCGTGCACGAGCTCGACGTGTTCCGGCGCGCGATCGAGGTCAACCTCGTCGGCACGTTCAACGTGCTGCGACTCGCCGCCGCGGCGATGGCGGCTCACGAGCCCGATGCCGAGGGCAACCGTGGCGTGGTCGTCAACACGGCCTCCGTCGCGGCGTTCGAGGGCCAGATCGGCCAGGTCGCCTACGCCGCGTCGAAGGCGGGCGTCGCCGGGATGACGCTGCCGGCCGCGCGCGACCTCGCCCGCCACGGCATCCGGGTCGTGACGATCGCGCCCGGCATCGTCGACACCCCGATGCTCGCGGGACTCGGCGACGAGGTGCGCGACTCGCTCGCGGCGGTCGTGCCGTTCCCGCACCGGCTCGCGCGCCCCGAGGAGTTCGCGCGGCTCGTCGAGACCGTCATCGGGCACGACTACCTCAACGGCGAGACGATCCGCCTCGATGGCGCGCTCCGGATGCAGCCTTAGGGGGCGAAGCCGCGCAGGAAGTCCCGCTCGTCCGTCGTGAGCCGTCGCACCGAGCCCGTCTCGCGGTCGACGAGGGCGACCTTCGCCGTCGCGGTCGCGTACGGCCGGGCCGCGTCCTCCGACCGCACCTCGAACTCGATCGTGAGGTCGGCCCCGCCGAGGCGCGGAACCGTGATCGCGATCGGGACGGGACGTTCCGAGTAGTCGAGCACCCGCAGATACCGGATGCCCACCTCGCTCACGAGGGACAGCGTCGCCTCGCCGGGCACGAGCGGCGGCAGGGCGCTGCCCGGTCCCCAGAGCGCGCGCGCCCGGGCCTCCTCGAGCAGTCGCGCGACGGCGACGCTGTTGACGTGGCCGTAGGAGTCCTGATCGCCCCAGCGCAGGGCGACCTCGACGATGCGCGCGCTCACGGCATCCATCTTGTCGCCTAGGTTGGTGCTCGCCATGCAGATCACCTCCCGGGTCGCCCTTCCCCGGATCACCCGGTACGAGCTCGCCCTCGTCGGCGTCACGATGATCTGGGGTGCGACGTTCCTCGTCGTGCACCTCGCGGTGACGACCTCGGGCCCGTGGTTCTTCGTCGGGGTGCGCTTCGCGATCGCGGGCCTGCTGCTCGCGATCGTCTCCGCGCGCCTGCTGCGCGGGATCACCCGGCTCGAGCTGCTCGCGGGCGCGAGCATCGGCCTGCCGCTCATGCTCGGCTACGGTCTGCAGACCGTCGGGCTGCAGACGATCGAGAGCAGCACGTCGGCGTTCATCACGGCGTTCTACGTGCCGCTCGTCCCGCTGCTGCAGTGGGTCGCGTTCCGGCGGGCGCCGCGACTCGCCGCGTGGCTCGGGATCGCGGCGGCCTTCGTCGGCCTCCTGCTGCTCGCCGCGCCCGAGCCGGGCGGATTCTCGTTCGGGTTCGGCGAGATCGTGACCCTCGTCAGCACGGTCGCGATCGCCGCCGAGGTCGTGCTTATCAGCGTGTTCGCGCCGCGGGTCGACGCGCGCCGCGTGACCGTCGTGCAGCTGCTCGCGGCCTCCCTCTTCGCCTTCGTCGCGATGCCCCTGACCGGTGAGGCGATCCCCGCGTTCTCGGGGGTGTGGCTCGCCGCGGCCGTCGGCATGGGGGTCGCGAGCGCGCTCATCCAGCTCACGATGAACTGGGCGCAGCGGCACGTGTCGGCGACCCGGGCGACCGTGATCTACGCGGCGGAGCCGGTCTGGGCCGGCGTCGTCGGCCGCATCGCGGGGGAGCGGCTGCCGGCCCTCGCCTTCGTCGGCGCCGCGCTCGTCGTGCTCGGTGTGCTGCTCAGCGAGCTGCGGCTGCGCCGTCGGACCGAGGCGACGGGAGCACCGGGCTCAGCCGCCGACGCGCCCCCGGAGGACGAGCCGCTCGATCGCATCCCCGAGCCATGACCGGTACCGCTCGTCGTCCCATCCCCGTTCCCGGGTGAAGAAGCGGTACGTATCGGGCGAGACGAGGTGGGTGAGCACGTCGGTGCTCGCCTCCGGGTCGGCGTCCTCCGGCAGCAGCCCGCGATCGCGGCACCAGGCGATCGCCATCCCGACGTCGCGGTGGCGACGCTCGTTGAGGTCGGCGACGAGCACCGCCACGCTCGCGTCGGTCTCGGCCGCGACGTAGAGCGCGCGGCTGAGGTCGGCCGTGCGTGCGTTCGCCTCGGCGAGGAAGTCGAGGTAGGCCGGCAGCGCCTCCCGCGGTGGCAGCTGCATGATCGCCGCCACCGCGGGGCGCTCGTAGAGCGGGTGGGTGCCCTCGTCGCCGGCGAGCGCGATCTCGAAGGACGCCATGAGCAGCGCGCTCTTGGGTCCCGCGAGGTGCACGCTCTGCGCGGAGACGCCGGCCTCCTTCGCGATGGCGGCCATCGTCGTGCCCGCGTAGCCGTCGCGGCCGAACAGGGTCGACGCGGCGGCGAGGATGCGGCGCCGCGTCTGCGCGGTCGACTCCTCGCGGAGCGGCGAGGAGTACCGGCGCGTCGCCATGCGGCGAGCCTAGGCGGTCGCCGCCTCCGCGCGTGACGCCTCCGCGCGCGACGCGGCACGCAGCGCCAGCAGCCCGGTGACGATGATCGCGGTGTGGAGCGCGATGAACACGAGCATGCCGGCCAGCGGGTACCCGGCGGCGATCATGTAGACGTCGTCGAGGATGCCGCGGATGGCCGAGAGCGCGAGGGTGAACCAGGCGAGGATGCGGTGCTGCGCGGGTCGGAACGAGGCGACGATGAGGAACGCGCCGAGGATCAGCAGGTCGAGTCCGAACAGCATCGTGAAGTCGAGGAACCCGCGGTAGGCGGTGCCTCCGATCGGCGCGTCCCAGCCGGGCACGCTGAGCTCGAGGCGCGGGGCGTTGAGGAACGGGAGCCACATGGCTCCGAGGACGAGGTTGACGACGCCGACGACGCGGAACCACCAGGTGAGGAATGTCATGCCCCGCAGTCTGTATTCATTAGAGTCACATGTCAACCAATAGATATGTGCTACAAAGTAGACGTGTCGGTCTTCCTCGTCTGCAGCACCCCCGTGCACGGGCACGTCGTCCCGATGCTCGCGGTCGCCCGTGACCTGACGGCGCGCGGCCACCGGGTGATCGTGCTCACCGGCCGCCGCTTCGCCGCGCGGGTCGAGGCCGCCGGCGCGGAGTTCCACGCGTTCGAGGGCGCGGCCGACTTCGACGACCGGGACGTCGACGCCTACCTCCCGGACCGCCACCGGTACCGCGGGATCGCGCGGGCGCAGTACGACATCCAGACGATCTTCGTGCGCACCATCCCCGACCAGTACCGCGCCGTCCGCGACCTCGTGCGCGAGCACCGGCCCGACGCGATCCTCGTCGACGGAGCCTTCGCGGGCGTCGCCCCGCTCCTCTTCGGCACCGACCCACGGCCGCCGATCCTCGCGCTGGGGGTCACGCCGCTCACGCAGTCGAGCCGCGACGTCGCCCCCGCGGGCACGGCGCTCCCGCCCTCGAGCAGTCCGCTCGGACGCCTGCGCAACCGCGTGCTCGGCCTCCTCGCCCGCCGCGTGCTGTTCCGCGACACGCAGCGGCTCGCGACGCGCATCCTCGCCGACCTCGGGGTCGTCCGGCTCGACGCGTTCGTGATGGACATCTCGGGCTCGTACGACCGCTTCCTGCAGCTGTCCCCGCGCGAGTTCGAGTACCCGCGCAGCGATCTCGCCCCGAACACGACCTTCGTGGGCGCCCTGCGGCCCTCCCCGGCCGACGTGCCCGCGCCCGACTGGTGGTCCGACCTCGACGGCTCCCGGCCCGTCGTGCACGTCAGCCAGGGCACGATCGACAATCACGACCTGGGCCGGCTCGTCGTGCCGACGCTGCGCGCCCTCGCCGACCTCGACGTGCTCGTCGTCGTCTCGCTCGGGGGCTCGGACGCCGAGCTCCCGGACCTGCCGGCGAACGCCCGCGTGGCGTCCTACCTGCCCTACGACGAGCTGCTCGCCCGCACCGCGGTCTTCGTCACGAACGGCGGATACGGCGGCGTGCAGCAGGCGGTCGCGGCGGGCGTGCCGATGGTCGTCGCGGGCGACACGGAGGACAAGCCGGAGGGCGCGGCACGCGTCGCCTGGTCGGGCGGCGGGGTCGATCTGCGCACCGGCACGCCGACGCCCGAGGCGGTGCGCCGCGCCGTGCGCCGCGTGCTCGCCGACCCCTCGTACCGCGAGGCCGCGCAGCGGATCGCCCGCGCGGGCGCCGGCTACGACGCGCTCGGCCGGATCCACGACGAGCTCGTGGCCGCCGGAGCGCGGCTCAGGCCCTGAGCACCTTCTCCATCGGCTTCCCTCGATACAGCTCGTCGACGAGCTTGTCGAGGTAGCGGATCCTCTGCATGAGCGGATCCTCGATCTGCTCGACCCGCATCCCGCAGATGACGCCCGTGATGAGCGACGCGTTCGGGTGGAGCGTCGCGGCGGCGAAGAAGTCCTCGAACGACGTCTTCTCGGCGAGGTGACGCTCGAGCGTCGCGTCGTCGAACCCGGTGAGCCACCGCGTGACCTCGTCGAGCTCGTCGGGGGTGCGTCCCTTGCGCGCGAGCTTCTGCACGTACATCGGGTACACGGCGGCGACGGGGGTGCCGTAGATGCGGTGGGTCACCCCACCATCCTGTACTCGCGCGGCAGCATCCCGAACTCGCGGGAGAACGCCCGGGTGAAGGTCGTCGCGTCTCCGAAGCCGACGCTCTCGGCGATGCGTGCGATCGGCGCCCCGCCCTCCCGCAGCAGCGTCGCCGCGCGGGAGAGCCGGAGGCGGCGGAGGTGCTCGCCCGGCGTCTCCGCGGACGGCGCGAAGAGCTCGTAGAGGTGGCGCCGCGAGATGTAGTGCGCCTCCGCGATGCGCGCGACGTCGAGGCCGGGGTCGTGCAGCAGCTCGCGCATGAACGAACGCACGGTCGCGAGCATCCCGCCCCGCGTCGCGGGCATCACGCGCGCACCGGACAGCGACGAGCGGATCATCGTGCCGGCGAGGTCGCGCAGCGTCTCCGCGGTCGCGGCGTCGCCCCGGCCCCGGGTCTCGCCGAGCGTCGCGAGTAGCGTCGCCGCCGAGGCGGGCGCGTCGACGAGCAGCCGCGTGCACGACTCCTCGACGAGGGCGACCGGGATGCCGAGAGCGCGCTTCGACACCTGCACGAGCACCTGGCGCTGCCCCGGGGCGGTGTAGTCGAGGTGGTACGCCCGGTCGGTCGCGTAGGTCGACACCGAGCCGGCGGCGACGCGCGTGCCGTGACCGTCCTGGCGGATCACGCCCGCCCCGCCGAGCGTGAAGGTGAGGTGGATGTCGTCGCTGTTCGCGCGGGACGCCTGACGCGCCGTGCGGTCGACCGCGAGCCCGTCGGTCGCGACGTGCGACACCATGAGCGTCTCGTCGAAGCGCTCGAACTCGATGCGTCCGGTGAAGTCGGGGCGCAGCGCCGAGCAGGTCAGCGGCACGAAGGCGTCGCTCGTGACGAGCTCCCATTCGTCCGCGCTGCGGGCGTCCACGACCGGCATGCCGCCACCCTAGACCCGCGTCACGAGTGTTCACCGGGTGTGCACAAAACGCCGACCCGACCCGCGGGCGCGCGACTTAGCCTGACGGCATCCCCACACGAAGGAGTGAGCGATGACGGTGACCGATCAGGCTGCGATCGCAGTCAGCACCCCCCTCTACATCGGCGGCGAGGCGCGCTCGACGCGCGAGACCCTCGCGATCGCCGACCCGGGCAAGCCGGGCGTGATCGTCGGCCACGCGGCGTCCGCCTCGACGCAGGACGTCGCGGACGCCGTGGCCGCAGCGAAGGCTGCCTTCCCGGCCTGGTCGGCGCTGACGCCGCAGGAGCGCGCCGCGCAGATGGCCGCCGCGATCGAGGGCGTCGCCGCCTTCCGCGACGAGGATGCCGCCATCCTGTCGCAGGAGAACGGCAAGGTGCGCTTCGAGGCGTGGGTGGATGCCCTCGTCTTCGAGATCCGCTGGGGCCTCGCCCTCTCGCTCGCCGACGAGGTCGGCACCGACAAGGTGCTCGAGCCGATCCCCGGCGCCATCCCGACCCGCACGACCGTGCGGCACCAGGCGCTCGGCGTCGTGACGGTGATCGTGCCGTTCAACTGGCCGATCGCGATCCTCGGCGCCTCGCTGCCGCACGCGCTCCTCGCGGGCAACACGGCGATCGTCAAGCCCCCGCCCTCGGCGCCGCTCGCGACCGCGCGTTTCGTGCAGCGCCTGGCCGAGAAGCTCCCCGCCGGCGTGCTCAACGTCGTGACCGGGTCGGACGCCCACATGGGCGCGCTCATCCAGAACGAGGACGTCGCGAAGGTGTGCTTCACCGGCTCGGTCGGCGGCGGCAAGCGCATCATGGAGATGGCGTCGAAGACGCTCACGCGCGTGACGCTCGAGCTCGGCGGCAACGACGCCGCGGTGATCCTCGAGGACGCGATCATCGACGACGCGCACCTCGACCGGCTGTTCGCCGCGATCTACGACACGACCGGGCAGATCTGCATGAACGCGAAGCGCGTCTACGTGCACCGCTCGCGCCTCGACGAGGTGGTGGACGGTCTCGCCGCGCGACTGGAGAACGCGAAGCTCGGCTACGGCCTCGACGAGGGCACGACGATGGGCCCGCTGCACTCGCCCGTGCAGAAGGCGTTCGTCGACGAGCTCATCGAGGAGGCGAAGGCCTCCGGGGCCGACGTGCGGGAGTTCGGCGAGCTCCCCGGCGGCGATCTCGCGGGCGGCAACTTCGTGCGCCCGACGATCGTCGTCGACCCCGACCCGAACCTGCGGGTCGTCACCTACGAGCAGTTCGGCCCCGTCATCCCGGTGCTGCCCTTCGACACCGAGGAGGAGGCGATCGCCGCCGCCAACGACACGTGGGGCGGCCTGTGCGGCTCCGTGTGGACGGCGTCGGCGGAGACCGCGGATCGGGTCGGCGCGCAGCTCGTCTGCGGCTACGTCTGGGTCAACGACCACGGCGCGACGCGGCTCGACCTGCGCGCGCCGTTCGGCGGCATGAAGCAGTCGGGCTTCGGCCGCGAGCAGGGGATCGAGGGCGTGCGTGCGTTCCAGGACTCGCACTCGATCTCGCACCTCGACCCCGAGGTGCTCGCGTCGATGCACCACTGAGCGCGGCGGCGGGGGGGGCCCCGGGGGGCCCCCCCCCCCGCGCGG
>JAEWKY010000249.1 GCA_023457615.1 Actinomycetes bacterium
TCACCCGGCCGCACGCCGTCGAGCACGGAGTCACCCTCAAGCGCCTTCGATCGAGCGACCTCGACGCCCGCATCCACGGGGTGCGCGCCCCCGCCGGCGGCCTCCACGATCTCCGTACCCGGTGCCTCGCGTTCGCCGCACGCCTCCCGCCGACCGCGTTCTTCAGCCACTCCACCGCCGCGCGTCTCGCGGGAGCGCCGCTTCCGCGGTCGCTCGAGCGCCTCACGGCCGTGCACGTCACCGTCGAGGCACCGCGCCGTGCGCCTCACGCCCGCGGGCTGCTCGGCCACAGCCGCCGACTCGCGCCGAACGATGTGGTCGAGGCCGGCGGAGTGAGAACCAGTTCACCGGCCCGGATGTGGTGCGAGATGGCGGGAGTGCTCGCGCTCCGCGACCAGATCGCGCTGACGGACTACCTCATCCATCACTCGCGGCGGTTGACGAGCCGTGAGGAGCTGGCCGAGCGGAGGTCGTTCGGCGACCGGATCAGCCGTCACCGGCACCTCGGCGTCGCACTCGAGTACGGCGACGAGCGGTCCGAGTCCCGCCCGGAGTCGCATCTGCGCATCGCGTGCGTGTGGGCTGGGCTTCCGGCGCCGTCGATCAACCACGAGCTCGTCGACACCGAGACGGGCCGCGGGTACCGGCTCGACCTCGCCTGGCCCGAGCTGCCCTTCGCCATCGAGTACCAGGGCGACGGGCACCGCACGACGCAGCAGTGGCGCCGCGACATGACCCGGCGGGAGCGGTTGCGGGTCGCGGGGTGGACCATCCTCGAGCTGAACGCCGACGACCTCGCGGATTCGGCAGCTCTCGTGGCGCTGATTCGGGCAGGAATGCGGCGCGCCGCGAGCTGATTGCCCGATTGCGCCTCTTCGTCTCGACTGAAGAGGCGCAATCGGGCAAATAGCAGGACTAGTCGGCCGACGGGAACCAGAGGGCGAGCTCGCGGGCGGCCGACTCGGGCGAGTCGGAGCCGTGCACGAGGTTCTGCTGCACCTTGAGTCCCCAGTCGCGGCCGAGGTCGCCGCGGATGGTGCCGGGGGCCGCCGTCGTCGGGTCGGTCGTGCCGGCGAGGGCGCGGAAGCCCTCGATGACGCGGTTGCCGGCGACCCGGAACGCGACGACAGGCCCGGACTGCATGAACTCGACGAGCGGCTCGTAGAACGGCTTGCCCTCGTGCTCGGCGTAGTGCTGCGCCAGCAGCTCCCGATCCGCCTGCACGAGGCGCACGTCGACGAGCTGGTAGCCCTTCGCCTCGATGCGACGCAGGATCTCGCCCGTCAGGTTGCGCGCCACGCCATCCGGCTTGACGAGCACGAGGGTCTCTTCGACGGCCATCACTGAACTCCTTCTGCGGCGATGCGCCGCGACGATTCGATGCGCCGGGCGCGCACCAGACACCACACCCACAGCCCCGCGAAGACGGCGCCGATGAGGAACATGAACGGATGCAGGAAGCCCGTCGCGACGAAGACCACCTGCAGCACCCCGCCGAGCACGACGCCCCACCCGTGGCGCTGCAGCGTCGCGACGACGACGAGCAGCACGAGGAACGAGCCGCCCGCGAGCAGCACGATGTGCTCCGGGATGCCGCTGAGCCCGCGGATCGCGAGCGTCGCGAAGAACATCACGGCGGCTTCGAGCACGAGCACGATCGACAGCAGGCTCTCGGTCACCCCGCGCTCCCGCCGGCGCCGCCGCGGGCGACCCGTGGCGGGCGACGTCTCCTCGGCGCTCACGACTCGCCTCCCGCGGGCTTCCAGGCACCCGACTCGGCCCTCGCGATCGCCTCGCCGATGAGCGTGATCGAGCCGGTCACGAGCACCGCGCGCTTCGGCGCCTCCGCCGCCCACTCGCGCGCGCCCTCGATCGCGGAGGCGAAGTCGTCGAACTCGAGCGTCGCGTCGTCGCCGACGACGGCGCGCACGATCTCGACGAGGTCGTGCACGGGGATGGCGCGATCCGACTGCGAGCGCGTCACGTGGAAGCGCGTCGCGACGGGGGCGAGCTCGGCGATGATGCCGTGCGCGTCCTTGTCGCCGAGCACCGCGACGACGATCGCCAGCTCGTCGAAGTCGAAGTACTCCTGCATCGCGGCCGCGAGCGCGCGGGCCCCGTGCGGGTTGTGCGCGGCGTCGACCAGCACCGTCGGCTCGATGCCGACGAGCTGCAGACGCCCGGGCGAGGTCGCGAGCGCGAGCCCCTCCGCGAGCACGTCGGCGTCGAGCGGTCGGCTGCCGTCGCCCAGGAACGACTCCACGGCCGCGATCGCGACCGCTGCGTTCTGCCCCTGGTGGTCGCCGTAGAGCGGCAGGAAGAGGTCGGTGTAGGTGGCGGCGCGTCCGCGCACCGTGACGACCTGCCCGCCGACGGCCACCGTCGACGACTCGAGCGCGAAGTCGACGAGCTCGATCGCCATCGACGCCTCATCGATCGCCGCGGCGGCGCGCAGCTCGTCGAGGGCCTCGATCGGCTGGATCGCGGTCACGACCGAGGCGGCGGGCTTGATGATGCCGCCCTTCGTCTTCGCGATCTCGGCGACGGTGTTGCCGAGCCGGGCCTGGTGGTCGAGGGCGATCGGGGTGAACACCGCGACCTGGCCGTCGGCGACGTTCGTCGAGTCCCACTCGCCGCCCATCCCGACCTCGAGCACCATGACGTCGACGGGGGCGTCGGCGAAGACGGCGAACGCGAGCACCGTGAGCGCCTCGAAGTACGACAGCGGCTCCTCGGAGGCGGCGATCAGCTCGGCGTCGACGATCGCGAGGTACGGCGCGATGTCGCGCCAGTTGCGCACGAGCGCCTCGTTCGAGACCGGCACGCCGTCGATGACGATGCGCTCGTTGACGCGCACGAGGTGCGGCGACGTGAGGAGCCCGGTGCGCAGGCCCGTCGCCCGCAGGATCGCCTCGATCATGCGCGACGTCGACGTCTTGCCGTTCGTCCCGGTGATGTGGATGACGGGGGCCGAGCGTTGCGGGTCGCCGAGCAGCTCGACGGCCCGGCGCGTCGGCTCGAGTCGCGGCTGCGGGGCGGCCTCGCCGATGCGCTGCAGCAGCTCGGCGTAGACCTCCTCCGCGGCCTCGTCGAACTCGGAGCCGTCGTCGAGGACGAGGTCGTCGTCGTCGCTCATGCGCGCTCCAGTTCGATCGTCACCGCGGATCCGGCACCCACCGCGATCGCCCCATTCTCCCCCTCGCGCACGTCGAGCGCGGTCGCGAGCGTCTCGCCCGCGATGAGCTCGCGATGGATGCCGACGGCCTCGACCGCGGCCGGGTCGCCGACGAGGGTGAGCGAGATGCGATCGCTCACGTCGAGTCCGGCATCCTTGCGGGCCTGCTGCACCGCCCGGATGACGTCGCGCGCGAGCCCCTCGGCTTCGAGCTCGGGCGTGACCTCGGTGTCGAGCACGAGGAAGCCTCCGCTCGGCAGGAACGCGACGGCGAGGTTCTCGTCCGACGAGATGAGATCGAGCTCGTACTCGCCCTCGACGAGCGGAGTGCCGTCGACGACGACCTCGCCGTCGATGCGCGACCACTGCCCGGCCTTCGCCGCCTGGATGATGCGCTGCACGTCCTTGCCGAGTCGCGGACCGGCCGCCCGCGCGTTGACGCTCAGGCGGTCGGCGATGCCGTACGTCGCGCGGGCGCTCTCGCTTGACGCCTGCGTGACGCCCTTGACGTTGAGCTCGTCTTCGAGGATGCCCACGAACTCGAGCGGCACGGGCCGCGGCGTGACGATCGTGATGCCCGCGAGCGGCAGGCGCACGCGCAGCTGCCGCGCCTTGCGGAGAGCGCTCGCCGACGACGCGATCTCGCGCACGAGGTCCATCTGGGCGACGAGGTCGTGGTCGGCGGTGAACTCATCGACGCTCGGCCAGTCTTCGAGGTGCACCGAACGGCCGCCGGTGAGGCCCTTCCAGATCTCTTCCGTGACGAGCGGCAGCAGCGGCGCGGCCATGCGGGTGAGGGTCTCGAGCACGGTGTAGAGCGTGTCGAAGGCATCCCGGTCGGTGCCGTCCCAGAACCTGTCGCGCGAGCGCCGCACGTACCAGTTGGTGAGCACGTCGCCGAAGTCGCGCAGCGCGGTCGCGGCGAACGGGCTGTCGAGCTCGTCGAGGTGGCCGGTCACGGCCTCGAGCACCTCGCGGGTCTTCGCGAGGATGTAGCGGTCGAGCACGTGCGTCGAGTCGGTGCGCCGGGTCGCCGTGACCTCGGCGGAGTTCGCGTAGAGGGTGAAGAAGTAGTAGGTCGACCACAGCGGGAGCAGCAGCTCGCGCACGCCGCCGCGGATGCCCTCCTCGGTGACGACGAGGTTGCCGCCGCGGATGACCGACGACGACATGAGGAACCAGCGCATCGCGTCGGCGCCGTCGCGGTCGAAGACCTCGTTCACGTCGGGGTAGTTGCGCAGCGACTTCGACATCTTCTGCCCGTCGTTGCCGAGCACGATGCCGTGGCTGATGACGTTGCGGAAGGCCGGACGATCGAAGAGCGCGGTCGACAGCACGTGCATGACGTAGAACCAGCCGCGCGTCTGCCCGATGTACTCGACGATGAAGTCCGACGGGTTGTGGCTGTCGAACCACTCCTGGTTCTCGAACGGGTAGTGCACCTGCGCGAACGGCATCGACCCCGAGTCGAACCAGACGTCGAGGACATCCGGGATGCGGCGCATCGTGGAGCGCCCCGACGGGTCGTCGGGGTTCGGACGCGTGAGGTCGTCGATGTACGGCCGGTGCAGGTCGACCTCGCCCTCGGGGTTGAGCGGCAGCCGCCCGAAGTCGGCCTCGAGCTCGGCGAGCGACCCGTAGACGTCGACGCGCGGGAACTCCGGGTCGTCCGACTTCCACACCGGGATGGGCGAGCCCCAGTAGCGGTTGCGCGAGATCGACCAGTCGCGGGCGTTCGCGACCCACTTGCCGAACTGGCCGTCCTTGACGTTCTCGGGCACCCAGGTGATCTCCTGGTTGAGCACGCCCGCGCGGTCCTTGATCTCGGTGACCCGCACGAACCACGACGACACGGCCTTGTAGATGAGCGGGTTCCGGCAGCGCCAGCAGTGCGGGTACGAGTGCTCGTACGACTTCACCTGGAACAGCCGGTCGTCCTCCCGCAGCTTCTTGACCAGGATCGGGTTCGCCTCGAACACCTGCAGGCCCGCGACGTCGGCGACGGCGGGGAGGAAGCGCCCGGCGTCGTCGACGGAGAGCACCACCGGGATGCCGGCGGCGGCCGTCGTGACCTGGTCGTCCTCGCCGTAGGCGGGCGCCTGGTGCACGATGCCGGTGCCCTCGCCCGTCGCGACGTAGTCGGCGACGAGGATCGTGTACGCGCGCGCCCCGTACTCCTCGGTGAAGAAGTCCCACAGGCGGTCGTACTGCACGCCCTCGAGCTCGGCCCCGCGCACCGTGCGCAGCACCTCGACGTCGTCGCCGAGCTCCTTCGCGTAGTTCGCGACCGTGTCGGCGGCGAGGAGGTAGTCCTTCGCCTCGGACGTGCGCACGACCGCGTAGTCGATGGCCGGACCCACGGCGAGCGCGGCGTTCGTCGGCAGCGTCCACGGCGTCGTCGTCCAGGCGAGCGCCCGCACGCCGGTGAGCCCGAGCGCCTCGGCCTTCTCGCCGACGAGGGGGAAGGTCACCGTGACGGACTGGTCCTGCCGCATCTTGTAGACGTCGTCGTCCATGCGCAGCTCGTGGTTCGACAGCGGGGTCTGGTCGCGCCAGCAGTAGGGCAGCACCCGGTAGCCCTCGTAGGCGAGGCCCTTGCGGTAGAGCTCGCTGAACGCCCAGACGACGCTCTCCATGAAGGTCACGTCGAGCGTCTTGTAGTCGTTCTCGAAGTCGACCCAGCGGGCCTGGCGGGTGACGTACTCCTCCCACTCCTTCGTGTACGTGAGCACCGACTTCCGCGCGGCGGCGTTGAACGCCGCGATGCCCATCTCCTCGATCTGGCTCTTGTCGGTGATGCCGAGCTGACGCTCGGCCTCGAGCTCGGCGGGGAGGCCGTGGGTGTCCCAGCCGAAGCGGCGGTGCACCTGCTTGCCGCGCATCGTCTGGTAGCGCGGGAACAGGTCCTTCGCATACCCGGTGAGGAGGTGGCCGTAGTGCGGCAGGCCGTTGGCGAACGGCGGGCCGTCGTAGAAGACCCACTCCTCGCAGCCCTCGCGGTTCTCGACGGAGGCGCGGAAGGTGTCGTCCTTCTTCCAGAACGCCAGGATGCCGCGCTCGATCTCCGGGAAGTCGGGAGAGGCGGGGATCTGGGGATACGGCATGACGTGTGCTCCTCGTGAAGGGGTGTTCACTTCACGAGGACGACCCCGCTTCGAGAAGCCGGGACCGCGGTACCACCTCGCTTGCGCATCCCGCGGATGCGCCGCTCTAGCCGAGCTGTGACGGGCTCACCCGCCCGGTTCTACCGGGCCCCGAGGGGCCGTTCTTCCGGAGACTCCCCGGTGATGGCCGGATCGCAGTCGTTGCCGAGAGTCTACCGGCCGCCCGGGCGTGCGCGCTCCGCGTAGGCGGTGAGCAGCCCGGCGGCCGCCTCGGCGTCGTCGACCGTCACGACGAGCGCCCGTCCGGAGCGGCGACGCACCTCGAGGGCCTCGCCGGACCGCGTCACGATCCCCGTGCGGCGACCCCGTCCGAGGCGGATGCCCCAGCCGCCGAAGTCGCCGAGCGGAGCGACGTCGACCACGCCGGCCTCCGCGACGTCCTCGAGGCGGATGCGCCAGGCCGGAAGGCCCAGCACGGCGCGCACGCCGAGGCCGCGGGCATCCACGCGCACCGTGAAGCCCCCGAAGGCGAACAGCACCACCCCGAGCGCGGCGGGAACGAGCAGCACGGGCCACGCGGTGCCGCCCGTCTGCACGATGGCGACGGTCGTGATCGCGAGCACGACGAACAGCCCCGCGGCGAGGGCGAGCAGGGCGCCTCGGCGCATCCGGGCCGTGCCGACCC
>JAEWKY010000250.1 GCA_023457615.1 Actinomycetes bacterium
CTGCGCGACTTTACGCCCGACATCGTGGGGGTGGGGGGCGCCCACCACGTGTACCGCATGGACTTCAGCCAGATGGTGGATGCCCACATCGCCTCGGGCGCCGGCGTCACCGTCGCGGGCATCCGCCAGCCGCTCGCCCTCGCCGACCAGTTCGGCGTGATCGAGCTCGAGTCCGACGACTCGACCAAGATCGGGGCGTTCAAGGAGAAGCCGCGCGACGCCACGGGGCTCGCCGACTCCCCCGACGAGATCCTCGCCTCGATGGGCAACTACGTCTTCGACGCCGACGTCCTCATCGACGCCGTGCAGCGCGACGGGGAACGGCCCGACTCGAACCACGACATGGGCGGCGACATCATCCCGGACTTCGTGGCACGCGGCGCGGCGCACGTCTACGACCTCAAGGACAACGACGTGCCCGGCTCGACCGATCGCGACCGGTACTACTGGCGCGACGTGGGGACGATCGACTCCTTCTTCGAGGCGCACCAGGACCTCATCTCGGCGCTCCCCGTGTTCAACCTCTACAACCGCGACTGGCCGATCTTCAGCCAGCAGCTCAACTCGCCGCCGGCGAAGTTCGTGCGCGACGGCCAGAACGCGATCGGCACGGCGATCGACTCGATCGTGTCGCTCGGCTGCGTCGTCTCGGGCGGCCACCTCGAGCGCAGCGTGCTCGGCCCGTGGAGCACGATCGGGTCGGGGGCGCGGGTGGTGGACTCGGTCGTCTTCGAGCGCGCGCGCATCGAGGATCGGGCCACCGTGCAGCGCGCTATCCTCGACAAGGACGTCGTCGTCGAGGCGGGTGCCACCGTCGGCGTCGACCCCGAGGCCGATCGCCTCCGCGGCTTCACCGTCACCGACTCGGGCATCACCGTCGTCGGCAAGGGCGTGCGCGTCACGTCGCTGTAACCGCTCCCCGACTCGTCGCCGGCGCGGCTCGACCCGAAAGGCTCCCGCGCGCATGGCCCGATTCCTCGTGGTGCTCGACGTCGACTCGACCCTCATCGAGGACGAGGTGATCGAGCTCCTGGCCGACGAGGCCGGTTCGGGCGAGCGGGTGGCGGAGATCACCTTCCGCGCGATGAACGGCGAGATCGACTTCGAGCAGAGCCTGCGCGACCGCGTCGCGACGCTCGCCGGCCTGCCCGAGTCCGTGCTCGAGTCGGTGCGGGCGCGCGTCACGGTCACGCGCGGGGTGCCCGAGCTCGTCGCGGGCGTGCACGCCGCGGGCGGCCGGGTCGCGGTCGTGTCCGGCGGGTTCCACGAGGTCATCGATCCGCTCGCGCGGGAGCTCGGGCTCGACCACTGGCGCGCGAATCGTCTCGCGGTCGCCGACGGCCGCCTCACGGGCGAGATCGTGGCTCCCGTCGTCGACGCGGCCGCGAAGGCGGCGGCGCTGCGCGAGTGGGCCGAGGAGGCCGGGCTGCCCCTCGCTCAGACGATCGCGGTCGGCGACGGCGCGAACGACCTGCCGATGATGGCGATCTGCGGCCTCTCGGTCGGCTTCGATGCGAAGGCCCCCGTGCGCGACGTCGCCGATGTGCTGCTCGACGAGCGCGACCTCGCCATGCTGCTGCCCGCGCTCGGGCTGCCCCGTCCCGCCGCCGGGTGACTGCGGGCCCTAGTTGTACTCGGCAGGGACGTTGGTGACGCTGTCGTTGTGAAACGGGGAGACCTCCTGGCTTAGTGGAGCTGTCTAGTTCTTCACGGCCAGGAGGTCTCGTGTCTCACGGTAATGCGCGCTTGAACGTGCGCGGGAGGTTGTTGCTGGTCGAGCGGATCGTCGGTGATCGACGTCCGGTGTCTCATGTCGCGGCCGAGCTCGGAGTGTCGCGGCAGTGCGCGCATTGGTGGGTGAAGCGGTTCCGCGATGAAGGGGCTGCGGGATTGGTCGATAGGTCGTCGCGGCCTCGACGCTCACCTCGGCGGACGCCGGCGGATGTCGAGGCTCGAGTGCTCGCGTTGCGACGAGAGATGCGGGTCGGTCCGTCGCGGTTGGCACAGGAGTTGGAACTTCCAACCCGGACGATCGGTGCCATCCTGCAGCGACACGCAGTGGCTCGACTGGCCGAGTGTGACCCGCTGACCGGCGAAGTGATCCGCGCTTCGCGCACTACAGCTACCCGTTACGAGCGCGACCGTCCGGGCGAGCTGGTGCACATGGACGTCAAGAAGCTCGGCCGCATCCCGGACGGCGGCGGCTGGCGAGCCCACGGCCGCGGCGTCGGTGACAACCGAGACCGCAAACACGGCACCGGCTTCGACTACGTCCACTCCCTCATCGACGACCACTCTCGACTGGCCTACTCCGAGATCCTCGACGACGAGAAAGGTTCGACCTGCGCCGGTTTCCTGCTCCGCGGCGCCGCCTACTTCGCCGCCCACGGCATCCACCGCATCGAACGGGTCATGACCGACAACGCGATGAACTACCGTCTCTCGAACGACATGACCTCAGCGCTCGAGCGGCTCGGCGCCCGCCACGTCCTCATCCGCCCGCACTGCCCCTGGCAGAACGGGAAGGTCGAACGCCTCAACCGCACCCTGCAAACCGAATGGGCCTACCGGCAGGTCTTCACCTCGAACGCCGACCGAGCCGCAGCACTTGCACCCTGGCTCGAGCACTACAACAATCGACGCATCCACTCCGCCCTCGGAGCAACACCCATCAGCCGACTGTCACCAACGTGACTGCCGAGTACACCTAGTGCCCCATGCCGAGGCCGCCGTCGACCGGGATGACGGCTCCCGAGATGTAGCCCGCGTCGTCGCCCGCCAGCCAGACCACGACCTTCGCGACCTCGCCCGGCGTCGCGAACCGGCCCGCCGGGATCGACTTCTTGTAGTCGGCCTGGGTCTGCTCGGGCAGCTCGGCGGTCATGTCCGTCTCGATGAAGCCCGGTGCGACGACGTTGGCGGTGATGCCGCGTCCGCCGAGCTCGCGCGTGATGGAACGCGCCATGCCGACGAGGCCGGCCTTCGACGAGGAGTAGTTCACCTGGCCGGGGCCGCCGAAGAGGCCCACGACGCTCGAGATCAGGATGATGCGCCCGAACCTCGCCTTGAGCATGCCCTTCGACGCGCGCTTGACGACCTTGAACGATCCGCCGAGGTTCGTGTCGACGACGTCGTCGAAGTCCTCGTCGCTCATCCGCATCAGGAGCGTGTCGCGCGTGATGCCGGCGTTCGCGACCACGACCTCGACGGGCCCGAGCTTCTCCTCGACCTCGGCGAACGCGGCGTCGAGCGCGGCGCCGTCGGTGACGTCGGCGCGCACCGTGAGAGCGCCTTCCGGTCCCTCGCCCGAGCGCGCGGTCACGGCGACGCGGTGACCCTGGGCGAGGAACTCCGCGGCGATCGCGTGGCCGATGCCACGATTGCCGCCGGTGACGAGGACGGTGCGGGGAGACATCCCGTCAGCCTAGCGAGGGCGACGCGCGTACCCTGATCGGAGGAGATCATGCGCAACCGCCCCGTCGTCATCACCGAGCTGCCGCCCTCGCCCGCCGAGGAGCAGGCCGGACGCATGCGCCGCTACGCGATCACGATGGGCATCCGCACGGTGTGCGTCGTCGCGTGCATCTTCACGCCGGGGTGGTGGCTGCTGATCCCCGCACTCGGGGCGATCGTCCTGCCGTACGTCGCGGTCGTGCTCGCCAATGCGGTCGGCGGCCGCCGGGGAGCCCCCGTCGAGGGACCGGGCGGGATCGTCCCCCGCGATCCCTCGTGAGCACGGGTCTCGCGATCGGCGGCCTCGGCGCCGACGCCGCGGTGCAGTGCTCGTCGGCGGGGTGCTCGGCCGCGGCCGCCTGGCGGGTCAACTGGCGCAACCCCCGCATCCACGCCGCGGATCGCGTCAAGGTGTGGCTCGCCTGCGCCGACCACCGCGGCACGCTCGCCGACTACCTCGCGACGCGCGGCTTCCCGGTGCTCGTGTCGGCGCTCGACGCACCCGTGGACAGGGTGCCGGATGCCGTGGAGACCGGCCGGTGAGCTGGTTGCGGCGCTGGGGCGGCTACGTCGCCCTCACGGTGGTCTTCGCGGTCGCGTGCGGGCTGCTGTCCTGGTGGCAGTGGTCGCGTCGCGCGGAGGCGGTCGAGCGCATCGACCGGATCGAGGCGAACTACGATGCCCCGGCGGCCGACCTCGGCGACCTGGTCCCCGGCGTCGACGAGGTGGCCGCGGATGCCGAGTGGCACCCGGTGACGCTGCGCGGCGAGTACCTCGGCGACGAGCAGCTGCTCGTGCGCAACCGCCCGCGCAACGGACTCGCGGGCTACGAGGTGCTCGTGCCGCTGCGCCTCGACGACGGACGCGTGTTCGTCGTCGATCGCGGCTGGGTTCCGGCGGGCGACGACCTCGAGGCGCCCGCGGCGGTGCCGGCTCCGCCGTCCGGCGAGGTCGCGGTCGTCGTGCGCCTGCGCTCGGGCGAGCCGGAGATCGCCGGACGCTCGGCGCCCGACGGGCAGCTCGCGACCATCCACCTGCCGTCCGTCGCGGAGCTCGTCGACGCGCCCGTCTACACCGGCATGTACGGCCTCGTCGCCGAGGAGTCGCCCGCCCCCGCCGACGCGCCGCTCCCCGCCTTCCGGCCGTCGCTCGACGAGGGCTCGCACCTGTCGTACGCGCTGCAGTGGATCGCGTTCGGCGTGCTCGCGTTCCTCGGGCTGGCGTGGGCGGTGCGGCGGGAGCGCAAGCTCGCGACCGGCGTCGTGCCGGTGCGGCGCCGGGAACGGGACGCCGAGGCCGAGGACGCCCTCCTCGACGCGCAGGGTGAGCGGCGCGACGCGGGCTCGCGCCTCTCGCCGCCGGTCAGGCCAACGCGATGAGGTCGGCGTAACCGGGGTTCCAGTGATCCTCGACGCCGTCGGGCAGGATGAGCACGCGCTCCGGGTTGAGCGCCTCGACGGCACCCTCGTCGTGCGACACGAGCACGACGGCGCCCGAGTAGCCCGCGAGGGCGCCGAGGATCTCGAGACGGCTCGCCGGGTCGAGGTTGTTGGTCGGCTCGTCGAGCAGCAGCACGTTGGCGCCCGACACGACGATCATCGCGAGCGCCAGCCGCGTCTTCTCGCCGCCCGAGAGCACGCCCGCGGGCTTGTCCGCGTCGTCGCCCGTGAACAGGAACGAGCCGAGCACCTTGCGGGCCTCGGTCGCGTTCAGCTGCGGGCTCGACGACATCATGTTCTCGAGCACGGAGCGCTTCACGTCGATCGTCTCGTGCTCCTGGGCGTAGTAGCCGATGCGCAGGCCGTGCCCGGGCTCGACCCTGCCCGTGTCGGGCGTGTCGACGCCGGCCAGGATGCGCAGGAGCGTCGTCTTGCCCGCGCCGTTGAGGCCGAGCACGACGACCTTCGAGCCGCGGTCGATCGCGAGGTCGACGGCCGTGAAGATCTCGAGCGAGCCGTACGCCTTCGAGAGCCCCGACGCCGAGAGCGGCGTCCTGCCGCACGCGACGGGGTCCGGGAAGCGCAGCTTCGCGACCCGGTCGGACGCGCGCACCTCCTCGAGCCCCGCGAGCATCTTCTCGGCGCGGGCGACCATCTGGTGCGCGGCGGCGGCCTTCGACGCCTTCGCGCCGAAGCGGGCGGCCTGCAGCTGCAGCTGGGTCGCCTTCTTCTCGACGTTGACGCGCTCCTTCTTGCGGCGCTCCTCGTCGGCCTCGCGCTGGCGCAGGTAGTGCTTCCAGCCCATGTTGTAGACGTCGATGACCTGGCGGTTCGCGTCGAGGTAGAAGACGCGGTTGACGACCTCCTCGACGAGATCGACGTCGTGGCTGATGACGATGACGCCGCCGGAGTAGCCCTTGAGGAACTCGCGCAGCCAGACGACCGAGTCGGCGTCGAGGTGGTTGGTCGGCTCGTCGAGGATCATCGTCTCGGCCCCCGAGAACAGGATGCGCGCGAGCTCGATGCGGCGGCGCTGACCGCCCGAGAGGGTCTTGAGCTGCTGATCGAGGATGCGGTCGGGCAGCGCGAGGTTGGACGCGATCGAGGCCGCCTCGGCCTCGGCCGCGTAGCCGCCGAGCGCGAGGAAGCGGTCCTCGAGCCGCCCGTAGCGGTCCATCGCCGCGGTGCTGACCCTCTCGTCGGGGCTCGCCATCTCCTCCGTCGCCGTGCGCAGGTCGAGCACGAGGCGGCCGAGGCCGCGGGCGTCGAGGATGCGCGTGCGCGCCGTGTCCTCCGGGTCGCCCGAGCGCGGGTCCTGCGGCAGGTAGCCGATCTCGCCGACCCGGTCGATCCGGCCGCCGGTCGGCAGGGTCTCGCCCGCGAGCGTCTTCGTGAGGGTCGTCTTGCCGGCGCCGTTGCGGCCGACGAGTCCGATCTTGTCGCCGCGCTCGACGCGGAAGCCGACGCCCTCCATGAGCAGGCGCGCGCCGACCCGGATCTCGAGGTCGGAGACGGCGAGCACGGCGAAGGCCTTTCCGAGAAGGGAGGGATGGCGTGGAGGGTGTCGACAGAGGGCGCGAGTGACCCAGCCCGCTAGTCTAGCCGCAGCGCGGCGCGAGGATGCTGCGGCGCACGTCGATCGAACAGGACACCCCACCGCATGACCGCGATCTCCCCCGCCGCCTCCCGGCTCGTCCTCGCCGACCGGGTGTTCGAGCGCACGCTCGCCCTCGACGTCGTGCTCGTCGTCGCCGGCGCCGCGCTCACCGCGCTCCTCGCGCAGGTGGCGGTGCCGCTCGTGCCCGTGCCGGTGACCGGTCAGACGCTCGCCGTGCTGCTCGTCGGCGCGACACTCGGCGCGACGCGCGGGGCGATCTCCCTCGGCCTCTACGCGGTCGTCGGCATCCTCGGCGTCCCCGTCTTCAGCGACTACGGCTCGGGGCTCGGGGTCGTGCTCGGCCCCACCGGTGGGTACATCGTCGGGTTCGTCTTCTCGGCGGCCCTCGTCGGCTGGCTGTCGGAGCGGGCGTGGGAGCGCCAGGTGCTGAAGGCCCTGGCGACCTTCGCCGCCGGCACCCTCGTGGTGTTCGCGGTCGGGCTCCCCTGGCTCGCCGTGGTGCTTGGCACGGATCTCCCCCTCACGCTCGAGTTCGGCCTGTGGCCGTTCCTTCTCGGCGGCGCCCTCAAGGCGCTGCTCGCGGCGGGCATCCTGCCGCTCGCCTGGTGGGGCGCCGACCGGCTCGACCGCCGTCGCGGCGCCCGGTCCGAGTGACCTCCCGCTCCCGGTGAGACCGGCGGCCGGGTGAGACCGGCAGCCGGGTGAGACCGGGGGCGATGCCCCCAATCCAGGTGAGAACCGCGGCGTTGCGCCCGAATTCGGGCCCGCGCCGCCCTACGATGCAGAGTCATGGAAGCCGTTCGCCGCGCCGTCGTCATCGAGGATGACGACGACATCCGCCACCTGCTCGAGACCGTCCTGAGCCAGGCCGGTTTCGAGGTCACCGCGCGCTCCAACGGCTACGACGGCATCGAGGCGGTGCGCGCCGTCTCGCCGACGGTCATCACGCTCGACGTCAACATGCCCGGAATCGACGGCTTCGAGACCGCCAAGCGGATCCGGGCGTTCTCCGACTCCTACATCGTCATGCTCACGGCGCTCGGCGAGGAGATCGACACCCTCCAGGGTCTCGAGTCCGGCGCCGACGACTACATCACGAAGCCGTTCCGCCCGCGCGAGCTGCGGGCGCGCATCGAGGCGATGCTGCGC
>JAEWKY010000251.1 GCA_023457615.1 Actinomycetes bacterium
GGCCCGGTGGTCGGCGCTCGCCGAGCCGGGGGATGCCGACGCCGGCCGGGTGATCGCGGCGCTCGGCGCGGTGCGAGCGGCGGAGGCGATCACGACGGCGACCGCCGACGAGCTGAGCGCGCTCGCGGGAGGCTCCTTCGAGGATGCCCTCGCGCGCTGGCGGCCCCGGTTGACGGTCGTCGACACCGCGCTGCATCTCAGGCAGGCCGCCCGGTTCGGGGCGCGTCTGCTCGTGCCCGACGACGAGGACTGGCCCGAGGGCCTCGACGACCTCGGGCCGCACGCGCCCCCCGCGCTCTGGGTGCGCGGTGCGACCGCGCTGCTCGGCTCGCTCGAGAGGTCGATCGCGATCGTCGGCGCCCGCGCGGCCACCGGCTACGGCGAGCACGTCACGATCGAGGCGTCGAGCGGCCTGGTCGACCGCGGCTTCGCGATCGTCTCGGGAGCCGCGTTCGGCATCGACGGCGCCGCGCACCGCGCCGCCCTCGCGAGCGGCGGTGCGACGATCGCCTTCCTCGCCGGGGGCGTCGACCGCTTCTACCCGTCGGCCCACGAGACGCTGCTCACGCGCATCGTCGATCGCGGCGCCGTGGTGTCCGAGGTGCCGTGCGGCGTCGCTCCGACCAAGTGGCGGTTCCTGCAGCGCAATCGGCTCATCGCGGCCGCGAGTCGCGCGACGGTCGTCGTCGAGGCCGGGTGGCGCTCGGGCTCGCTCAACACCGCCGGGCACGCGGCCCAGCTGGGTCGCCCGCTCGGCGCCGTGCCCGGTCCGGTCACCTCGTCGGCGTCGGCGGGATGCCATCGCCTCATCCGCGAGTACGACGCCGTCTGCGTCACCTCGGCTCAGGAGATGGCGGAGCTCGTCGATCCCGCTGCCTCGACCCTGCCGCGCGCGGGTGAGTCGCGTCCCGAGCGCACCCGCGTGCTCGACGCCCTCGGCCGCACGGGTCAGGAGGCCGCCCGGCTCGCCGCGCTCTCCGGCCTGTCGCTCGACGCCGTGCGCGCCGAGCTCGGGATGCTCGAGCTCGACGGGCTGGCCACGGAGGGGCCGACGGGTTGGCGGCGCTCGGCGCGTCCCCCGGCGTAGTACCCCGGCGGCCCGAGCGCGACACCGGCGGCGCGTAGAGTGCGGCGCATGGTGCAACTCGGGCAGTTCCCGCCGGCGCGGCACGTGATCGCGCACCTCAGCGACACCCACCTGCTCGGCGGCGGCCGGAAGCTCTACGGCGCGGTCGACACCGATCCGCCGCTCGTGCGCGCGCTCGAGCAGCTGCACCGGTCGAACCTCCCGATCGAGGCGATCGTGGTCACGGGGGATCTCGCCGACCTCGCCGAGCCCGACGCCTACGTGCGGCTCCGCAGCATCGTGGAGCCGGCCGCCGAGAGGATCGGCGCGCGGATCATCTGGGTCATGGGCAACCACGACGAGCGGCCGGCCTACTCGGCGGGCCTCTTCGGCGAGGAGAGCACCGCGCCGCAGGACCGCGTCGAGATGGTCGGCGGGCTGCGCATCGTCTCGCTCGACTCGACGGTTCCGGGCTACCACCACGGCGCGCTGCTCGACAGCCAGCTCGAGTGGCTGCGGGAGGTGCTCGCCGAACCCGCCGCCGACGGCACGCTGCTCGCGCTGCACCATCCACCGCTCCCGTCGCCCGTCGAGATCATGGCGATCCTCGAGCTGCAGCAGATGGATCGCCTCGCCGACGTGCTGCGCGGCACCGACGTGCGCGGCATCCTCGCCGGACATCTGCACCACGCGATGTCGGGCACCTTCGCGGGCATCCCCGTCTCGGTCGCGGCGGCCACCTGCTACACGATCGACGCGTCCGCGCCGGCCGGCAGCCTGCTCGGCGTCGACGACGCCCAGTCGGTGAACCTCGTGCACGTCTACGACGACCAGGTGCTGCACACGGTCGTGCCGGTCAACGCGACGCGTGCCGTCTCGGGCTTCCCCGACTCCGTGCTCGACAGGCTCGCCGAGCTGACCCACGAGCAGCGCATCGAGGCGTTCTCGAACAAGCGGTCGACGTTCGACCTCGCCGAGGTCGAGGCGAGCGGCGCCCCGGAGTAGCGGCGCGCCCCGGGCCGGGGGTCGGCGGCCCGCGCGACGATAGAGGGGTGGACCTCCGCGCGTCGATCGACGGGTACCTCCGTCATCTCGAGCTCGATCGCGGGTTCAGCGCGCACACGATCCGCGGCTACCGCACCGACCTGCTCGATCTCGCCGGCTTCGCGGAGGACGCGGGGATCGAGGAGGCGTCGGAGATCGACCTCGAGGTGCTGCGCGGCTGGCTGTGGCGGGGATCGAGCGCCGGACTCGCCAAGGCCACCCTCGCCCGCCGCAGCGCCGCGGCCCGCGGTTACACGAGGTGGCTCGCCCGCACCGGGGTGACGGAGGCCGACAGCGGTTCCCGGCTGAAGGCTCCTCGTGCCGACCGGCACCTCCCGCGCGTGCTCACCCGCCCTCAGGTCGACGGGTTGCTCGACGACCTCGCCGCCCGCGCGGCCACGGGCGAGCCGAACGCCGTGCGGGATCTCGCCGTCGTCGAGCTGCTCTACGCCTCGGCGCTGCGCGTGAGCGAGCTCGTCGGCGCCCGGCTCGCCGACCTCGACCTCGAGCGGATGACGGTGCGCGTGCTCGGCAAGGGCGGCAAGGAGCGCGTGGTGCCGTTCGGCATCCCGGCCCGGCGTGCGCTCGAGAGCTACCTCGCGGATGCCCGCGCGACCCTGCGGGGCGAGCGCGACGACCCGGGGACCGTCTTCGTGAGCGCGCGGGGCCGCGCCCTGTCGACCCGGGCCGTCTACGAGCTCGTCGCCCGCCTGCTCGTCGACCTGCCGGGGTCGGGGCCGGCCGGCCCGCACGCGTTCCGGCACACCGCCGCGACGCATCTGCTCGACGGCGGCGCCGACCTGCGCGCGGTGCAGGAGCTGCTCGGGCACGCGAGCCTCGCGACGACGCAGATCTACACGCACGTGTCGGCCGAGCGGCTCAAGGAGTCGTACCGTCTCGCGCATCCGCGCGCCTGAACGGGGCGGGGTTCGAGAGGTCCACGCGAGCCGAGAGAGCGGGGACCCCTACCCCGATCGACTCGCGCGGACCTCCCGAACCCCTCGGCGTCCGCGCGATGCACCGTCTCCCAGGGGGTAGAGCACGGCGTGCTCGAGCCCGCCGAGGAAGAGCAGCGGGTTGACGTAGCCGCCGTCGACCCGCGCACCGAGATGCAGGCAGGACGACGCGCAGTGCCCGGGCAGCAGCGTGCCGACCACCTCCCCGCGTCGCACCCGGTCGCCGGTCGCGACGAGCGGCTCGACGGGTTCGAACGAGGAGATCACGCCGCCCGCGTGGCGGATCGAGATCACCGGCCGGTCGACGACGAAGCCCGCGAAGTGCACGACGCCGTCCGCCGGAGCGCGCACCTCGGCGCCCGCCGGCGCCCGGATGTCGAGGCCGCGGTGGCCGGCGGCGTACGGCGTCGGC
>JAEWKY010000252.1 GCA_023457615.1 Actinomycetes bacterium
CCGTGCGCCGCGTTGAACACCGGGTCGGCCTCGAGCACGCGCACCGCCACGACGACGGCGTCGACGGCGGCGCCGCCGGACGCGAGCACCGCGGCCCCGGTCCGCACGGCCCTCTCGCAGCCCTCCCGGTAGGCGGCGGCCTGCTCGGGATCGATCTCGGTCGCGCCGCCGTGCACGGCGATGGTCCAGGGCATGGGCCGACGCTACGTCGGCCGGCGACCGGTCAGCGGGTCTTGACGGGCCGGCCCAACCGGTAGAAGAGGAACGGCACGGCCGACAGCAGACACGACGCGGCCGGCACGAGCGTGATCGCGATCCAGACCGTGTTCTGCATGTCGGGGGTCACGGTGACGCCCTCCTCGTAGCCGGCGAGCACGACGAACACGCCGAACAGCAGCACCGACAGCGCGCTCATCACCTTCGTGACGAAGGTCAGGGTCGCGAACGAGATGCCGTCGTTGCGCACGCCGGTCGCCTCCTCGGCCGCGTCGACGGCGTCGGCGATCATCGTCGTCTGCGAGACGAGGAACACCCCGAGCAGCAGGCCCGTGACGAAGATGAACGACGTCAGCACGACGAGGTCGTGGAAGCCGGTCAGGTACATCGCCGTGTAGACGACGGCTCCCGCGACGCAGGAGAACAGGATGAGCGTTCGACCTGTGAAGCGACGCAGCAGCCGCGGCGTCGTGAACGAGGCGACCACCATCCCGAGGATGATGCCCGCGCCGACGATCGTGAACACCGCCTCGTCGTCGTAGGCGATCACGACGAAGACGGCGCCGCCGGACTGCACGATGTACCGTCCGGCGCCGAGCACCGACCCGGCGAGCACCGCGAGGAGCGGCCGGTTCGCGAACAGCGCCGCGAAGAGCTGGCGGATCGAGAGCGGGTCCGTCGTGATCGCCCGCTCGCGCGGAACGAAGAACGCGAGCAGGAAGAGCCCCATCCCGAGCACCGAGACGACGGCGACGGCGAGCGTCCACCCGGTGCCGGTGGTCTCGGGGCCGGAGCTCAGCAGCTTGGCGAGCTGCGGCATCCCGAGGGTCGCGAGCCCGAGCGCGATCGCGCCGAACGCGCGCACGCTGCCGATCGTGCGGGCGCGCAGGTCGCGCTCCGGGAACGCCGAGCCGATGAGCCCCCACAGCGGCACGTCGCACGCCGCGTAGACGAGACCCCAGACGAGGTAGACGACCGCGAAGTACCACAGCTGCGCGGGTTCGTCGAGGTCGGGCACGGTGAACAGCAGGATCGAGAAGAGCGCGACGGGGCCGGCGGAGAACAGGATGAACGGCCGCAGCTTCCCCCACCGCGTGCGGGTCATGTCGACGAGGCTGCCGACGACAGGGTCGGCGACCGCGTCCACGATGCGGGCGACGGTGAGCACGACGGTGACCACGGCGATGCCCCCGGTCGAGATGCCGACGTACTGCACGAGGTAGAGCAGCAGGAAGGTCGTGATCGTCGCGTAGACGAGGTTCTGGCCGAAGGCCGCGGTCACGATGGCGACGCTCTGCGCCCGTCTCGACGGCACTGTCATGGCCGCAGCCTAGCGAGCGGCGGGCTTCGCCAGCCGCAGGGTCACGATCTCGAACGGGCCGAAGTCGAGGCGGGCGAGGTCCGCGTCGCCGAGCGGGCGTTCGAGCAGGTCGGTGCGCGTGACGCGCGCATGCGGGAGCGTCGTCGTGAGCGCGGTCGTCGTCGCCCGGCCGAGGCTCTCGTACATCCGCACGATCACGCCGTCGCCGTCGTCGGCGGGTTTGAGCGTCTCGACGATGACGCCCGCATCGTCGACCTCGACGACCGGCGGGAAGGAGATCCCGGGCCGCACGAGCAGCGGATGGTTCAGCCGATAGCCGTCGCGGATGACGTCGGCGAGAGCCCCGGGTGCGAAGGGCCGGAACGCGTAGACGACCTCGTGGCGGCCGCGGTCGGCCGTGGGCGTGGGGAACGTCGGCGCGCGCAGCAGGGTGAGCGACAGCAGCCCCGACTTCGCCCGGTGCCCGTACTTCCCGTCGTTCAAAACCGCGAAACCACCCTCGGGGGTGTCGGTGGCGATCCACTTGTGCGCGCAGATCTCGAACTGCGCGCGCTCGACGGGCGTGTCCTCGGTCGTCGGGCGGGAGATGTGCCCGAACTGGATCTCGCTCTTCGAGGTCGGCCCGTAGCGCGTCGGGCGGAAGTCGGCCCGCAGCATCCGGTGCCTCTCGTGCCAGTCGACGCGGGTCGCGAACCGCACGAGCTCCGACCCCGCCTCGACGATCACGCGCTGCTCGATCATCGACCGCCCGAACCTGTAGACCTGGCGGCGCACGGCGGTCGGGCCGTCGACCGCCCACTCGACGAGCGACGGTCGCAGCACGCGCGGTCGTCGGCGGAGGTACCCGATGCCGATGTCCCACGCGTCGAACGGCCACTGGTACGGGTCGCGGTGCAGCACGAGCCGGTTGAGCCCGTCGCGCGCGTGCTCGACGCCCGACGCGTCGAGGCACGAGACGATCTCGCCGCTCGGTCCGAAGCGCAGGGTCAGGAGGCCGTTCGACAGCGAGTCTGCGTCGGCCCGCAGCTCGTGATGCGGCGGCTCGGGGCGGAGCGCCGCCGCGGCGTACGGGCCGACGCGTGCGCGCCTCCACTCGCCTCCGACGCGCAGCGCCTCGTCGCGGGGCACGGGGGAGAGGTTGAGCGCGCCCGGCTCGTCGCCCGCGCCCGGCAGCGCGTCGACGAGCGGCGCGGCGAGGGCGTCGAGCTCGTCGGCGACGCGCCCGAGCTCGCCGACGGCCTCGGTCGCGACCCGCTCGATCGTCGAGCCGGGCAGGATGTCGTGGAAGTGGTGCAGCAGCACGTCGCGCCAGTGCTGCTCGAGCCGCACCGCGCCGCCCGTCAGCGCGGCGAGCGCCTCGACCTCGTGCAGCTTCCGCTCGGCCACGCGGTTGCGCTTCTTGACGAGCGCCTGCGTCGTATAGGTGCCCTGGTGCGCCTCGAGGTAGAGCTCGCCGTCGAAGCGGTGCCGCACGTCGAGCGTCTCGAGCCGGCGGAAGAAGTCGGCGGCGCGCGAGTACTCGATCCTCGGCAGCCCGCGCAGGTTCCGCTCGCGCGCCGTGACCTCGTGGTGGACCTCGCCCGGTCCGCCGCCGCCGTCGCCCGAGCCGTAGACGAGCAGGGCCGCGCCGAGTTCGCGCTCCGGGTAGCGCTTCAGGCCCGTGAGCAGCCCGTCGGCCGCGCCGCGCGAGTTGTAGTCGCCCTCCGGCGGCATGTGCACGAGCACGGTCGAGCCGTCGATCCCGGCCCAGTGGAAGGTGCGGTACGGGTGGTCGTTGAGCTTGTTCCACGCGAGCTTGATCGTCTGGAACCAGTCCATCCCCGTGCCGCGCAGGATCTGCGGCAGCGCCCCCGAGTAGCCGAACGTGTCGGGCAGCCAGCACAGCCGCAGGTCGTCGTCGCCGAGCCCGAACTCCTCCTGGAGGAACCGCCGCCCGACGAGCGCCTGCCGCACGAGCGACTCGCCGCCGGGCAGGTTGGTGTCGGTCTCGACCCAGAACGAGCCCTGCAGCTCCAGGCGGCCGTCGGCGACCGCGGCGCGGATGCGCTCGAAGAGGCGCGGATGCCGCTCCTTCATCCACTGCAGCTGCTGCGGCTGGCTCGTGCCGTACACGTAGCCCGGGCGGTCCTCGATCGAATCGAGCGCCCGGGCGTAGGTGCGCGCCGCCTTGCGTCGCGTCTCGCGCAGCGGCCAGAGCCAGGCCATGTCGAGGTGCCCGTGGCCGACGGCCGAGTAGACGAAGTCGTCGGTCGACGGCGCCGCGAGGGAGGGGGCGAGAGCATCCCGAGCCCCCGGGAGGTCGCCGCGACGGAACCGTGCCCACGCCGCGTCGAGGGCGACGCGGAGGTCGCGCCGCAGTTCGGCATCCTCGGTCGCGTGCGCGAGCACCGTCAGCGTGAGGTAGTCGTAGTAGAGCGCGAAGGCGTCGTCGTCGCGCGTCGCGAGGTGCGCGCCGCGGAAGATGCCGCGACCGACGTTGTAGATGATGAAGCCGTTGTGCGCGACGTCGGCGTACAGCTCGACGCGCTCGCCGGCCCGCGGATGCGCGCGCCGCACGGGACGGAACCGCCCGCCGCTGTGCGGCAGGTCGCCCTGCTGGAACACCGTGGTCACGCCGTCGAGGATCTCTCCGTCGGCGTCGTGCACGAGACCCTCGCCGCGCAGGCCGATCATGACGACCGCATCGTCGACGCCCGCGGGCACCTCGCCCGTGAGCCGGAGCCAGGCGCAGTCGAGCACGCCGCCCCAGCTCCCCCCGGGGCGCAGCGGCCGGAACGCGTCGCGCGGCAGCTGCTCGAAGGCGATCGGCTCGGCGCTGCGCACGACCTCGGCGGTCAGCGGGGCGACCCGGGTGTAGATCGCCGCGCGGAGGCGGCGCAGCCTCCGGTACTCGCCGGGCTGCTGCGCCGCGATGCCGAAGAGCCACCCCGCGAATCCGACCACCCCTCCAGGATGGTGCATAGTCCGCGGACGCCCGGAGCACCAGGGCCTGCAGAGACGCCCCGGAGCCGCGTAGCGTCGCGGCATGGCGCGCGACGAGCACCCGGACGAGCACCTCTACACCGGCCCGATCGACCTCTCCTCCCTCCGCGACGATCCGGACGCCGAGGTCGAGGCCGAGACCCCCGAGATCAGCTACGACGAGCAGCGCTATCCCGCGCGGCCCCGGCGGCTGCGGCCGCGCGACCAGTTCCGGGCGGGCAGCCTGCGCCGGGTCACGACCGACCCGCGCACCGCCAACGGCACCAACCCGTCGTACGTCGAGTGGCTCGTGCGCCAGTCGATGCTCAAGGACGCGGATGTGCTCGGCCGTCAGCTCTCGGGGCAGCCGGCGATGTGGCGCAACCCCTACGCCCGCCCCGACGCGCGCCGCGCGATCGCGACGAGCGACGTGTGGTTCACGGCCTACCCGATCTCGCTCATCACGCGGTCCGGGCAGTCGTTCCTCGCGGCCCTCGGCGACGAGGAGCTGTGGGCGGCGTTCGAGCGCATCGGCATCACCGCGATCCACACCGGTCCCGTGAAGCGGGCGGGCGGCATCCAGGGCTGGCAGGAGACCCCGAGCGTCGACGGGCACTTCGACCGGATCAGCACGCAGATCGATCCCGCCTTCGGCACCGAGGAGGAGTTCCGCGCGCTGTGCGACGTCGCCGACGCCCACGGCGGCAGCGTCATCGACGACATCGTGCCCGGACACACGGGCAAGGGCGCCGACTTCCGGCTCGCCGAGATGGGCTTCAAGGACTACCCGGGCATCTACCACATGGTCGAGATCCCGCCGGAGGACTGGCACCTGCTGCCCGAGGTGCCGGAGGGGATGGATGCCGTCAACCTCGACGCCGCGACCGAGCAGGAGCTCGCCGAGCGCGGGTACATCATCGGAGCCCTGCAACGCGTCATCTTCTACACGCCGGGCGTGAAGGAGACGAACTGGAGCGCGACGGCGCCCGCGGTCGGCACCGACGGCATCAGCCGCCGCTGGGTCTACCTGCACTACTTCAAGCAGGGGCAGCCGTCGATCAACTGGCTCGACCCGACCTTCGCGGGCATGAAGCTCGTCATCGGCGACGCCCTGCACTCGCTCGGCGAGCTGGGCACGAGCGCCCTCCGGCTCGACGCGAACGGCTTCCTCGGCGTCGAGAAGAGCGCCGAGGGGCTGCCCGCCTGGTCGGAGGGGCATCCGCTGTCGCACGCCGCGAACCACATCATCGCGGGCATGGTGCGCAAGGTCGGCGGCTTCACCTTCCAGGAGCTCAACCTCACGATGGAGGACATCCGGGACACGGGCGCCGTCGGCGCCGACCTGTCGTACGACTTCGTCGGACGGCCGGGCTACCACCACGCGCTCGCGACCGGGCAGACCGAGTTCCTGCGCCTCGCGCTCACGCAGTCGCTCGAGCTCGGCGTCGCCCCCGTGCAGCTCGTGCACGGGCTCCAGAACCACGACGAGCTCACCTACGAGCTCGTGCATTGGGCGACGCTCCACCGCGACGACCGCTACAGGTTCCGCCTGCGCGAGGTGCCGGGCGGGCAGCTCGCCGAGGAGATCCGCGCCGACCTCACCGAGAGGCTCACGGGGTCCGCGGACTACAACAGGGTGTTCACGCAGAACGGCATCGCCTGCACGGCGACGTCGCTCATCGCCGCGACGCAGGGGTTCGCGACGCTCGACGAGATCCGGGATGCCGACATCCCCGCCCTGCGCGAGGCCCATCTGCTGCTGTGCGCCTACAACGCGTGGCAGCCCGGCGTGTTCGCGCTCTCCGGCTGGGACCTGACGGGCATGCTCACCCTCCCGGAGGAGCAGGTCGCCGACCTCGTCGCGACGGGCGACACGCGCTGGATCGAGCGCGGCGCCCACGACCTCCTCGACGTCGCGCCCGAGGCCGAGCGCTCCGCCGCCGGGATGCCGCGCGGCCGCTCGCTCTACGGCGCGCTGCCCGCGCAGCTCGACGACCCCGAGTCGTTCGCGTCACGGCTGGCCGGCATCCTCGCGGTGCGGCGCGCGAACGCGATCGCGACGGCGACGCAGGTCGACATCCCGGACGTCGCGCATCCGGCGATGCTCGTGCTCGTGCACCGGCTCGACGACGGCGACCCGGTGGCCGACGCGCGGATGCAGGTGACGGTGCTGAACTTCTCGCCCGAGGAGATCGAGGGCACCGTGCACTCGACGCAGCTCGTGGCGCAGGCCGACGTCGTCTCGGCGGCGACCGGCGCGACGATCGCCCGTGTCGACGACCTGCTGAGCTTCCCGGTGACGCTCCCCGCCTACGGGGCGCTCTTCCTCACGCTCGAGCCGACCGTCGACGAGGCGGCGGCCGAGTGACCGCACCGGCTCAGGGCGCCGAGGCGAGCGCGGCGTCGATCCCCGCGAGCGGGATGTGCAGCCAGTCCGGCCGGTTGCGCGCCTCGTACACGGCCTCGTACACGGCCTTGTCGAGCACGAGCGCGCGCAGCAGCACGTCATCGAGGCCGGCCGCTCCGGGCGTCGCGGCGTAGGCCTCGAGGAACGCCGCGCGGCACGCCGCGGCCCACGCGCCCGCGAGGGGACCCTCGCCCACCGCGCTCGCGTAGTCGAACGACCGCAGCATCCCGGCGACGTCGCGCAGCGGGAGGTCGGGGGTGTCGCGCTCGGCCATCGGGCGCAACGGCTCCCCCTCGAAGTCGACGAGGCGCCAGCCGCCGTCGGGCACGGCGAGCACCTGCCCGAGGTGCAGGTCGCCGTGCACGCGCTGGAGCCGCGGCCAGTCGCGCTCGAGCGCCGACGCGTAGACGGCC
>JAEWKY010000253.1 GCA_023457615.1 Actinomycetes bacterium
GTCGTCGAGCGGGCGCTGCGCCGCGGCCACGGCGTCCGCGAGCACGGCGTCGGTGAGCTCGCGCGCCGCGAGCAGGCGGGGTGCGCCGCTGCGGAGCACCGCGAGCTCGCGCTCGCCCACCTCGCCCACCGCGATCGCGAGGTCCCACACCCGGGATCCGGGGGCTGAGGGCACGGCACCTTCTCCCGTGCCGCCGAGGAACGACAACGCGACCCCGTCGGGAGCCGGCGTGCCCCGGGATCCGGCCACGACGATCCGCACGTCGTCGCCGGGCTCGGCGACGGCGACGTCGGCGAAGACGTCGAGCGCGTCGGCGTCGGCGTGCAGGTACCGGTGCAAGAGCGCCCCGTAGCCCGGGTGGCGGCGCCGCAGGACGAGCTCGTGCCGTGCGCGGAGCTTCACGCGCTGCGGGGGCGGGAAGCTCTGGCCCGCCTGGTGGAAGACGAGCGCGCGGTGCGCCATCACGGAGAGGAACCCGTGCTCGCGCATCCGCAGGCAGAAGTCGTTCTCCTCGCCGTAGCCGGGCGAGAACACCTCGTCGAACAGCCCGAACTCGTCGACGAGCTCGCGGCGCACGAGGAAGCAGAACCCCATCGCGACGGGCACGACCGAGAAGCGCGGGAGACGGTCCCGCAGCGCCGCGTGCACCGCGAGGGTGCGCTCGGGGGTGCGGCCCCGCGCCGGGTCGCGGCGACGGAACGGGAGGCTCGCGATCGTCGCGTTGTCGCTGCGCGGGCACACGATCCCGTGCGCGGGCGAGGCGGCCAGCACGTCCGCGAGCTCGTCGAGCCAGCCCGTCGTCGGCACGGCGTCGCTGTTGAGGAGCAGGATGTCGTGGCCGGGGGGCGCGAGCTCGGTGGCCGCGCGGTTGCACGTGCCGACGAATCCGAGGTTGCGCGGGTTGCGGGCGTACGCGAACCCGTCGCGCCCGTCCACCACGGCGAGGAGGTCGGCCTCGATCCCGTCGGCCTCGGGCCCGCAGTCGTTGACGAACAGCACCGAGTCGAGCGTCGTGTCGACGGTGGCGACGAGCGCCTCGACGCACCGGCTCAGCTCGGCGCGGGCGCCGTACACGGGGACGACGACGAGGACGGGCCTCCGCGTCACGATCGCCGGCGCAGGCGGCGCCGGATCGCGGCGACCGGGTTGCGGAGGAAGTTGCGCCCGCGGGCGAGCAGCCGGCTCCACAGGTAGGACATCGTGACGGTGTTGCCGGGGTTGTTGGCGATGAGCGCCGGGAAGCCGAACCAGAACGTCGCGACGTTCGGGAGCCGGTAGACGACCGGGGCGGCCGCGACCTGCTTGAGCAGCTCGATCGCGCGGAGGTTGCCGTGCTCGCCGCCCTGCGTCTCGGCCGCGGACTGCGCGGCGGCGCGGGAGTGCTCCGCGACGAGCTCGGGGTTCTCGGCGTAGCGCATGAGCTGATCGGCGAGGGTCGCGACGTCGTCGCCGTCGAACAGGTAGCCGTTCGTGCCGGGCACGACGAGCTCGGTGCTGCCGCCGGCCCGTGTCGCGAGCACGGGCTTGCCGAGCGTCAGGTACTCGAGCGTCGTGCGCCCGAAGGCCTCGTTGTCCGACGGCGTGATGCACACGTCCGCGGCGGCGACGTAGGGGAACGGGTTCGACTGCTCGCCCGCGAAGGCGAGGCGGTCCTCGACGCCGAGCTCGCGGGCGCGCCGCAGGAGCTTGAGGTCGTGGTCGGCCTCCATCTTGGCGCCGACGAAGCAGACGCTCGCGACGATGCCGCGCTCCTTGAGCAGTCCGAGCGCCTCGACGGCGCGCCACTGGCCCTTCGACGGCGCGAGCCTGCCGACGACGGTGATCTTGAGCCCCGGGTCCGCCTGCGGGAACGGCGTGACGGTCGGCGGCTCGGCGGCGCGCGCGGGCAGGTCGGGGATGTCGAGCTGCGGGTAGGTGACGTGCAGCTTGGACTCCGGGATCCACGTGCTGATGTGCTTGCGGATGGCGCGCGAGTTGGCGAAGACGGCCTCCGACAGCAGGCCGATGTCCTCGAACGTCTCGTCGCGCCCGTGCTGGTAGTGCAGGCCGTGGTCGAGGTCCCCGTACTCCCGGACGAACCAGGCGTGCGGCAGGCCGAGCGCCTTCGCGGCGAACGCCCCCCACGGGGCGACGACCGTGTTCGTGACGACGAGGTCGGGGCGCCGCCGGGACATCACGCGCACGATCTCCGCCGTCGCCGCGTAGTCGTCGCGCGCGTAGTAGGCGAGCTCCGCGGGGTTGGGGTTCTTGAGCGAGATCGCCCAGCCGCGGTAGCGGAACGAGGCGTACTTCCAGCCGCGCTGCTCGAGCGCCACGACGAACTGGCCGTGCGGCGCCTTGGTGATGAAGAACGGCGTGAAATCGGGGTCGCTGGCGATCCAGTCCTCGACGAGTTTGATCATCGAGCGCTCAGCCCCGCCCAGGTGGTCGGGCGCGGAGCTGTGGTTGATGAAGTACACCAGCACAGGGATTCACCTTAGCCGGAGGTCCCTCCGAGTATGTGAGTCCCCGGTGTCCGTAGACTTACCGGGCTCGCCCCACCCCGGAAGACGACCACATGCCCTACGCCCGAGAACTCCTCGCCACGCGCGAGCTGCTCGGCAACCTCGTGCAGCGCGAGGTGAAGGGCAAGTACCGGCGCACGGTGCTCGGCCAGCTCTGGTCGCTGCTCAACCCGCTCGCGACGATGCTCGTCTACACGATCGTCTTCTCGTTCATCTTCCGCGCGCGTCCCGCGGTGGGCGATCCGTCGGGGCTCGACATCTATCCGCTCTGGCTCATGTGCGGCCTGCTGGCCTGGAGCTACTTCACGCGCGTCGTGACGGGCGGCCTCAACTCGATCGTCTCGAACGCCGGCCTCATCAAGAAGGTGTACTTCCCCCGCGCCCACCTCCCGTTCGCGGTGACGCTGTCGACGGGGTTCACCTGGCTGCTCGAGCTCGGGGTGCTCATCGTCGCGCTCTGGATCTTCGGCGGCTTCCCGATCCCGTGGATCCCGCTGCTCGTCGTCGCGATGGTGCTGCTCGCGCTCTTCGCGACCGGGGTCGGGATGCTGCTCGCGATCATCAACGTGCACTTCCGCGACACGCAGCACTTCACGGCGATCGTCATCCAGATGTGGTTCTACCTCTCGCCCGTCATCTACCCGATCAGCCTGGTCGAGGAGGCCGCGGAGCGGCACGGCGAGTGGATCCTGACCCTCTACCGCCTCAACCCCATGGAGCGGTTCATCGCCGTGTTCCGCGACCTGCTGTACGACAACGCGTTCCCGCCGCTCGACGACGCCCTCGTCTGCGTCGCGTGGGCGGTCGGCGCCTTCGCGGTCGGCTACGCCGTGTTCGTGCGCAACGAGAAGAGACTGGCGGAGCTGCTGTGACCGAGAACGCGGTCGTCGTCGACCACCTGTCCAAGCGGTTCCGGCTCTACACGGAGCGCAACGCGACCCTCAAGAGCGCCCTCATGCGCGGCCGGGTGTCGCGCTTCGAGGAGCTCTGGGCGGTCAAGGACGTCTCGTTCGAGGTGCCGCGCGGCACGACCCTCGGCCTGATCGGCCGCAACGGCTCCGGCAAGTCCACCCTGCTCAAGGTGCTCGCCCGCATCCTGCACCCCGACGAGGGCCGGGTGACCATGAACGGACGGGTCGCCTCGCTGCTCGAGGTCGGCTCGGGCTTCCACCCCGAGCTCTCCGGCCGCGAGAACATCTACCTCAACGGCTCGATCCTCGGCATGTCGCGCAAGGAGATCGACCGTCGCTTCGACGACATCGTCGACTTCAGCGAGGTCCGGCGCTTCATCGACCAGCCGGTCAAGAACTACTCGTCCGGGATGTACGTGCGCCTCGGCTTCTCGGTGGCCGTGCACGTGAGCCCCGACATCCTCATCGTCGACGAGGTGCTCGCGGTCGGCGACGCGGCCTTCAAGACGAAGTCGAAGCGCAAGTTCGCGGAGTTCCGCAAGGAGGGGCGCACGATCATCCTCGTGTCGCACTCGATGGGGCAGGTGCGGGCCCTGTGCGACCAGGTCGCCTGGCTCGATCAGGGGACGCTGCGCAGCCTCGGGCCCACGGACGAGGTCGTGGACGAGTACCTTGCGTACATCGGCGAGATCGAGCAGCGGGACGAGAACCCCTGACGCGTTCGCGGCGCCGCCCGAGTCGAGAGGTCCCATGAGCACGGTTCCCGGAACGCGCCGCCGTCCCCCGTCGTGGTCGTCGCCGCTGCGGCATCCGCTCGCCCCGGTCGCGGTGTTCGCCGCGATCCTCCTGCTCGGCTACGGCTTCGAGCTCTTCTCCTTCCATCTCACCCTCGACGAGGAGCTCTACGCGGCGGGCTACCTCGGCCCGTCGTCGTGGGTCTCGGAGGGTCGCTGGTCGATGGCCGCCCTCTCCCTGCTCGTGCCGTCGCCCGTCGTCCCGGTCGTGTCGACGGCGCTCGGGGTCGTGCTCTCGGGGGTGGCGTGGTGGACGATCGCCCGGCGGTTCCTGCTCATGCCCGCGTGGGCGGCGGCGCTCGCGGCGGGGTTCGCGGCCACGGTGCCGACGGTGGCCTTCATCCTGTCGTTCTCGACGATCGCGTACGGCATCGGGGTCGGCAACCTGCTGCTCGTCGGGTTCGTCCGGGGGCTCGAGGCGACGACCTGGCGGGGGCGCGCCGCCGGGGCGCTGGCGGCCGCGGCCGCGATCGGCATCTACGACCCCTTCCTGCTCGCCGCGGTCGGCCTCGGCCTGGCCCTCGTGCTCAAGCGCCCGGCGCTGCGCTCCGTGCTCGTCGCGGGCGGCTCGCTCCTCGTCGCGGCGCTCGTGTCCCGCGTGCTCGCGCTGCTCCTGATCGCCGTCACGGGCGTCGCCGCCTCGGAGCACGTGGGCGGGCGCGTCGACCTGGCCGGCATCCTCGAGAGCCCGGTCGCGCGTGTGCGCGCGGCCCTGTCGAACGCGTGGGCGACCCTCACGCTCTCGACCGACTTCTTCGGGCTGTCGTCGCCGTGGCTCGCGATCGCCGTCACCGTGCTCGCGGCGGCGGCGCTCGTCGGGGCGCTCAGGACCGGCCCTCCCGCCCGCCGCGTGCTCCGGGTCGCGGCCCTCGCCGGCCTCGCCCTGATCCCCGTGCTCGCGGAGCTCGTCGCGCCCGACGGCGTGCGGCTGCGCTCGATGCTCTACCTGCCGGTCATCTTCCTCGTGCTGTGCTGGGCGGCCGGGCGCGGCATCCAGGCCCTGCCCGCGGCGCGCGCGCGGCTGGTCCGGATCGTGGTCGCGGTGCTGCTCGTGCTCGCCATCGTGGGATCGACGGTGATCTCGAACCGGCTGTTCGCGTCGGCGGCGACGACGTACGCGCTCGATCAGCGGGTGGCGTTCCTCATCGCGGTCGAGCGCGAGCGTCTCGAGCCGAACCAGCGCACGACGCTGCCGGTGGTCGTCGGCGGGGTGCACGACTGGGCCGGCACCGAGCTGCGCTTCCGCCGCGAGACGCTCGGGGCCTCGTTCTTCTCGCGTCCCTCCGACAGGTCGGTGCGCGTCGTCGACTTCCTGCGCAGCGAGGGTCAGTGGGTGCAGCTCGCGAACCCGGCCCAGACCGCCGCCGGTCGCGAGGCGCTCGAGGACATGCCCGTCTACCCGAATCCGGGCTGGGTCGACGTCGTCGACGGGGTGCTGCTGATCAAGTTCGGCGACTGAGGCCCGGGAGCTCCGTCAGCAGGTCGCGCACGACATCGGCGAGCGGGCGGCCGAGCGCGTCGCCGACGGGCGGGGCGAACGTGCCGCGACCCGCGTTCCAGGTGTGCTCGATCGCCGCGACCACGGCGTCGCCGAGCATGCGGGGATGCGCCTCGACGGCCCGCAGCCGCGGGTGCAGGTCGCCGCGGGTCTGCTCGAACTCGTTGGTGACCGAGATCGCGCCCGCGATGGCGGCCTCGAGCGGCGGGTGGCTGGGGTGCGGGCTCGCCTGGAGCGACAGGGCCACGTCGGTGCGCGCGAGCAGGTCGAAGTACTCCTCCCAGCCGAGCGTGCCGACGCTGCGCACCGTCGCCGTCTCGGTGAGCAGCACGTCGGGGTGCGGCTCGCCGGCGGAGAGGAACTCGACGCGCGCGGCCCGGTCGCCGAGCCGCAGCGCCGCGTGCTCGAGGGCGGCGAGCCCGAGGTCGAAGAGGTTGCGCGGCTTGCCGGGGCGGCCGTAGAAGAACACCCGCACGCGGCCCTCGTCGGCGGACCTGTCGGCGACGCGGTCGAGGCGGGCCGTCGCGAGCGCGGGGGCGAAGACGCGCGACTCGGGGATGTCGAGCCCCACCCTGTCGACGAGGTACCGCCACAGCGGCCGCGAGTTCACGAGCAGGTGGAAACCCGCCTCGTAGGTGTCGCGGGCGACCGCGGAGGGGGTGGACCAGCCCGCGAAGCCCGGCTCGAAGTCCTGCACGAGGTAGACGACCCGATCCGCGCGGATACGGCCGTCGTCGACCGCGACCTGCACGGGGTGCGCGGTCGTCCAGTGCGTGACGATCCACACGTCGTCCTCGCCGAACTCCGCGTCCGCGATCTCGGTGCGCGTCACGACCTCCATCGGCGCGCCCCGGGCGACGAGCGCCTCCGCGGCCGCGACGCCCGTCTCGCGCGTGAGCCGCTCGCTCAGCGTGAGCAGTCGCAGCTCGGCCCCGGACTCCGTCGCGATCGCCACCGCCACGTCGAGCGCCGTGCTGACCCCCGCGAAGAGGCGCACCGGGTCGAACTCGTTGAGCACGAGGTTGACCCGCCGCGGCGCGGGGACGGCCTGCACGCCCGCGAAGGCGAGGGCGGCGCCGCTCAGCCGACGGTGGACCCGTGCCCCGACGGAGGCCCGCGAGGTCTCGAGGGTCATCTGCGTCGTCTCCCGCGCCCGCTCCCCGACGTCGAGGCGCGCGCGGTGGACGGCGGCGCGGAACGAGGACGACGTCGCGAAGAGCGCGCCGAAGCGCAGCAGATCCGTCGCGCCGCGGATCGTTCGCGACATGCCCGACCTCCCGCTGCTCGACGCCCCAGCGGACATTCTGGCACGGGCGTGCCTGGGGACCGGTCGGAAGGTCCCCGCGCGCTCGTGTAGCCTGCCGACCGTGAGGGTCTCCGTCATCGGCTGCGGCTACCTCGGAGCAGTTCACGCGGCGTGCATGGCCGAACTGGGTCACGAGGTCGTCGGCATCGACAGCGACGCCGCCAAGGTCGCGCGGCTCGCGAGCGCCGAGGCCCCGTTCTTCGAACCCGAGCTCCAGGAGCTCCTCGAACGCGGCGTCGCCTCTGGCCGCCTCCGCTTCACGACCGACCTCGCCGAGGTCGCCTCGAGCGTCGTGCACTTCGTCGCGGTCGGCACCCCCGAGCTCGGCACCGACCGGGTCACCGACCTCAGCGCGCTCGACCGGGTGTTCGAGGATCTCGTCCCGCACCTCGAGGCCGGCGACATCGTCGTCGGCAAGTCCACCGTGCCGATCGGCACCGCCGCGCGGCTCGCCCCCGCGGTCGAGGCGGTCGGCGCGAGCCTCGTCTGGAACCCCGAGTTCCTGCGCGAGGGCTACGCGGTGCGCGACACGTTCGCCCCCAACCGGCTCGTCTACGGCGTGCGGGAGGGCGACGAGCGCTCGGTGCGGATGCTCGAGGAGGTCTACGAGGGACTCGACGGCGTCGACATCCCGCGCATCGTCACCGACTTCGCCACCGCCGAGCTCGTGAAGGTCTCGGCGAACTCCTTCCTCGCCACGAAGGTGTCGTTCATCAACGCGATGGCCGAGATCGCGGAGGCCACGGGAGCGGACGTCGTGCAGCTCTCGCAGGCGCTCGGCCACGATCCGCGCATCGGCAGCCTCTTCCTCAACGCGGGCGTCGGCTTCGGCGGCGGCTGCCTGCCCAAGGACATCCGCTCGTTCATGGCGTTCGCCGACGAGGTCGGCACGGGCCAGTCGCTCGGCTTCCTCCGCGAGGTCGAGGCCGTCAACGAGCGGCGCCGGCTGCGCGTCGTCGAGCTCGCCGAGGATGCCTGCGGAGGCAGCGTCCGCGGCCGCCGGGTCGCGGTGCTCGGGCTCGCCTTCAAGCCCGACTCCGACGACGTGCGCGACTCGCCGGCGCTCCGGGTCGCCCAGGAGCTCGCCGCGCGCGGCGCCCAGGTCGTCGCGACCGACCCGCACGCGATCGAGACGGCACGCGCCGCCGCCCCCGAGCTCGTCTACGCCCGCACGACGGCGGAGGCGCTCGCGGGCGCCGAGCTCGTCGTGCTCGTCACCGAGTGGCGGCAGTACCGCGGCCTCGACCCCCTCGCGACGGCCGAGCTCGTCGACCGTCCGTCGATCGTCGACGGGCGCAACTGCCTCGACCGCGACGGCTGGCGGGCCGCCGGATGGGACTACCGGGCCCCGGGTCGGCCCCATCTCGCCGCCGACTAGGATTCCAGGGTGCGCGTACGACCCTTGACGATCCCGGACGCCGTCGAGCTCTCCCCCGTGCGTCACGCCGACGATCGCGGGCTGTTCGTCGAGCTGTTCCGCGTCGACCGTGCGTCCGAGCTGCTCGGGCACGCGTTCACCCCGGCGCAGGTCAACCTCTCGGTCTCCCGGCGCGGCGTGCTGCGCGGGATCCACTACGCCGATGTGCCGCTCGGTCAGGCCAAGTACGTCACGGTGCCCTCGGGCAGGGTGCTCGACTTCGTCGTCGATCTGCGCGTCGGCTCGCCGACGTTCGGCACCTGGGACTCGGTCGTGCTCGACGACGAGGAGCGCCGCGTGCTGTATCTCGCCGAGGGGCTCGGTCACGCCTTCCTCGCGCTGAGCGACGAGGCCACGGTGTGCTACCTCGTCTCCGACGTCTTCCGCCCCGAGCGCGAGCACGCGGTCGACCCGTTCGACCCGCAGCTCGGGCTCGAGTTCCCGGTGCCCGTCGACGAGCTCGTGCTCTCGGACAAGGACCGGGAGGCGCCGTCGCTCGCCGCCGCGCTCGAGTCCGGGGCGCTCCCGACGTGGGATGCCTCACGCCGGCGCTACGCCGAGCTCGCGGGGGAGGGGGCGCGATGAAGGGCATCGTGCTCGCCGGCGGCTCCGGCACGCGCCTCTGGCCGATCACCAAGGGCATCTCGAAGCAGCTCATGCCCGTCTACGACAAGCCGATGATCTACTACCCGCTGTCGACGCTCATGATGGCCGGCATCCGGGAGGTCCTGATCATCACGACCCCCGAGCACCGCGACCAGTTCGCGGCGCTGCTCGGCGACGGGAGCCACCTCGGGCTGCGCCTCGAGTACGCCGTGCAGCCCTCGCCGGACGGCCTCGCCCAGGCGTTCATCATCGGCGAGGAGTTCATCGGCGACGACGCCGTCGCGCTCGTCCTCGGCGACAACATCTTCCACGGCGACAGCTTCGCGCAGGCCATCCGCGACCTCGGCGAGCTCGACGGGGGCCTCATCTTCGCCTACCAGGTCGCCAACCCGCGCGCCTACGGCGTCGTCGAGTTCGACGAGGGCTTCCGCGCGCTGTCGATCGAGGAGAAGCCCGACGAGCCGAAGAGCTCGTACGCCGTGCCCGGGCTCTACTTCTACGACAACGACGTCGTCGAGGTCGCCCGCGGCATCCGCCCGTCGGCGCGCGGCGAGCTCGAGATCTCGTCGGTCAACGCCCACTACCTCGAGCGCGGACGGCTGCAGGTGCGCGTGCTCGACCGCGGCACGGCGTGGCTCGACACGGGCACCTTCGAGTCGATGATGCAGGCGTCGGAGTACGTGCGCGTCATCGAGGACCGCCAGGGCTACAAGATCGGCTGCCTCGAGGAGGTCGCCTGGCGCGCGGGCTGGATCGACGACACCCGCCTCGCCGAGATCGCCCAGCCGCTGCTCAAGAGCGGCTACGGGGAGTACCTCCGGCGGCTGCTCGAGTCGCCCCGCTGAGTCGTCTCAGCGCGCGAGCCCGCGCACGACGAGCGCCGAGCGCACGGCGAGGCCGGTCGAGATGACCACCCGCACGGGCCACAGCCACCACGCCGCGTACTTGCGGCGGATGAACCGGCGCGCGCTCGCGTGGTGCGCGCGCACCATGCGCGCCGACTCGCCGCTCGTCGACTGACCGCCGATGTGCAGGGCCGAGGCCGCGGGCTCGTAGACGTTGCGGTAGCCCCGTCGGCCGAGGCGGTAGCCCAGGTCGACGTCCTCGAAGTACATGAAGTAGCCCTCGTCGAAGCCGCCGATCTCGTCGAACGCGCTGCGCCGCACGAGCACGCACGAGCCCGACAGCCAGCCCGCGTCGCGGCGCTCGTCGGCGGGCGCGAGCTCGGCCCGGTAGCGCCGCGTCCACGGGTTGCCGGCCCAGAGGTTCGAGAACAGCGCGTGCCCGACGCCCGTGCGCAGCGACGGCACCGAGCGCGCCGACGGGTAGGTCGTGCCGTCGGGATTGCGGATGAGCGGGCCGACCGACCCGATGCCGTCGTCGGCGCGGCCGGTCGCGACGAGGCGGTCGAGCGCGCCGGCGTCGAGCACGAGGTCGGGGTTCGCGATGAGCACCCACTCGACGCTCCCGGGGAGGCGCCGCACGGCCGCGTTGACGGCGCCGCCGTAGCCGGGGTTCGCGGGGATCGGCACGTAGTCGGCGCGCGCGCTCTCGGCGATGCGGGCGGCCTCGCCCTCGGTCGGCAGGTTGTCGGCGACGACGAGGGCGACGGCGGCGGAGGTCGCGGCCGGCACGGAGGCGAGGAAGCCGCTCAGCATCGCGTCGGAGCGGTAGGCCACGGTGACGATCCCGACGCGGACGTCGGAGGCGTCCGGGGACTCGCTCTGGGGCACGGCTTCGCATCCTATCGGCGTGCGCTCCGCGTAGGGTGTGACGGTGGCGACCGGGACCCGAGCGACCGCGCTCACGGTCTCCGTGGCGCTGTGCACACGCGACGGCTCGGCCTACGTCGCCGAGCAGGTGCGCAGCATCCTGAGCCAGCGGCCGGCGCCCGTCGAGCTCGTGGTCGGCGACGACGCGTCGAGCGACGACACGGTCGCGATCGTGGAGCGCACGGTCGCAGAGCACGGGCCCGGCGTCGCGCTGCGCGTGCTGCGCCACGACCCGCCGCTCGGCGTGGTCGGCAACTTCGCCGCGACGATCGCCGCGACGACGGGCGACCTCGTCGCGCTGAGCGACCAGGACGACGCGTGGGCGCCCGGCAAGCTCGCCGCCCTCGCGGCGCGGTTCGACGCGGACCCCGACCTCCTGCTCGCGCACAGCGACGCGCGGCTCGTCGACGCCGCGGGAGCACCCCTCGGCCTCGGGCTGCTCGACGCCCTCGAGGCGACCCGGGGCGAGCGCGCCGGCCTCGAGCGCGGCGACGCCTTCGCGGTGCTGCTGCGCCGCAATCTCGTGACGGGCGCGACCGTCGTCTTCCGGCGCCGGCTGCTCGACGCCGCCGCGCCGTTCCCGGCCGACTGGGTGCACGACGAGTGGCTCGCCGTGCTCGCCGCCGCCCTCGGCACCCTCCGACTCGACCCCGCGCCGCTCATCGACTACCGCCAGCACGGCGGCAACGAGATCGGGGCGCGCAAGCCGACGGCGGCCGATCGGATGGCGCGGTTGCGCGAGGAGCGCGCGGCGCGGTCCGCGCGGCTCATCCGGCGGTCGCAGGCCCTCGTCGACCGCCTCGAGGGCGTCGGCGCCTCGCCCGCCCGCGTCGTCGCCGCC
>JAEWKY010000254.1 GCA_023457615.1 Actinomycetes bacterium
GCCGTGTCGTCCGCGGGTCGGTCCGCGAGCCCGGCGACCCTAGGCTGGAGCGCATGGCCGTGACCCTCCGCCCGGAGATCGCCGCGCTCCCGCCGTACCGCCAGGGGCGACCGGCGGCCGCGGAGGCGTTCAAGCTCTCGAGCAACGAGAACCCGAACCCGACGCATCCCGCGATCCTCGCCGCGATCGGGGAGTCGAACCTCAACCGCTATCCCGACGGGGCGGCGACGCTGCTGCGCGCCCGGCTCGCCGAGCGCGCCGGGGTGTCGGTCGACGAGGTGCACGTCGGCGCGGGCTCGGTCTCGATCCTGTCGCAGCTCATCCAGGCGGCGGCCGGCCCGGGCGACGAGGTCGTCTACGCGTGGCGCTCGTTCGAGGCCTACCCGAGCCTCGTGATGGTGGCGGGCGCGACGAGCGTGCAGGTGCCGAACCTCCCGGGCGGGCACCACGACCTCGACGCGATAGCGGCGGCGATCACCGACCGCACGCGCGTCGTCATCCTGTGCACGCCGAACAACCCCACCTCGACCCTCCTCACGACCGCGCAGTTCACGGCGTTCATGGCGAAGGTGCCGCCGACCGTGCTCGTGCTGCTCGACGAGGCGTACTTCGAGTTCGTCACCGACCCGCACGCGGTCGACGGCCTCGACGAGCTGCAGACGCATCCGAACCTCGTCGTGCTGCGCACCTTCTCCAAGGCCTTCGGTCTGGCGGGGCTGCGGGTGGGCTGGGCGATCGGGGCGTCCTACATCCTCGACGCCGCGCGCAGCGCCGCCATCCCGCTCTCGGTCACGGAGCCCGCGCAGCGCGCCGCCCTCGCCGCCCTCGACGTCGAGGACGAGCTGCTCGCGGGCGTCGACGACCTCATCGCCCGCCGGACCCGCGTGTTCGAGGGTCTCACCGCCGCGGGACTCCCGGTGCCCGAGCCGCACGGCAACTTCGTCTGGATCGCCGCCGGCGACGAGACGAGCGCCGTCGCCGCGCTGCTCGAGGACGACGGGATCGTGGGCCGGGTGTTCGCCGGTGACGGCGTGCGGGTGTCGGTCGGCGAGGAGGCGTCTGTCGACAGACTCCTACGCGCGGCCGCGCGCCTTGTCGAGACCCTCCCGAAAGCGGTCGAGAACGCGCGGTTAGGGTAGGCAGCATGTCCTACACCGAGGCGACGCTCCAGTTGCTCTCGCCGGAGGGGACCCTCGTCGAGAACGATGCCACCGCGCCCTATCTCGAGCGCGTGGCCGCCCTGTCCGACGAGCGCCTCCGCGACTTCCACCGCCAGATGGTGGTCATCCGCCGATTCGACATCGAGGCGGGCAACCTGCAGCGGCAGGGTCAGCTCGCCCTCTGGATCCCCTCGCTCGGTCAGGAGGCCGCCCAGGTCGGGTCGGGCTACGCGGCGCGCGCGCAGGACCACATCTTCCCCGCCTACCGCGAGCACGCGGTCGGGCGCATCCGCGGGCTCGACCCGATGCGCATCATCGAGATGCTCCGCGGCCTGAGCCACGGCGGCTGGGACCCGGCGCAGACCGGCAACTTCCACCTCTTCACCCTCGTGATCGGATCGCAGTCGCTGCACGCGACCGGGTACGCGATGGGGCTCACGCTCGAGGGCGCGACGGCCACGGGCGACCTCGAGAAGGACGCCGCCGTCGTCGCGTACTTCGGCGACGGGGCGACGAGCCAGGGCGACGTCAACGAGGCCTATGTGTTCGCCGCGAGCTACCAGGCGCCGATCCTCTTCTTCCTGCAGAACAACCACTGGGCGATCTCGGTCCCGGTCGAGCGCCAGTCGCGCACGCCGCTCTATCTGCGCGCGGCCGGCTTCGGCATCCCGTCGACCCAGATCGACGGCAACGACGTGCTCGCCTCCTACGCGGTGAGCGCGCAGTACCTCGACGACGCCCGGTCCGGGCAGGGGCCGCGGTTCATCGAGGCGCTCACCTACCGCATGGGCGCGCACACCTCGAGCGACGACCCGACGAAGTACCGCGAAGCCGACGACGTGCAGTTCTGGTCGCAGCGCGATCCCATCACGCGGTTCGAGACCTACCTGCGCGCGCAGGGCGAGGGGGATGCCTTCTTCGCCGACGTCGCGACCGAGGCCGAAGACCTCGCCGCCGACGTGCGCGCGCGCATCGCCGCGCTCGGCGACATCCCGACCGCGAACATGTTCTCGAACGTCTACGCCGATCCGCACCCGCTCATGGACGAGCAGCGCGCGTGGCTCGCCGCCTACGAGACCTCGTTCGAGGAGACCGTCGGATGAGCGTCGAGACGCTGACGATGGCGAAGGCTCTCAACGAAGGGCTGCGCGCCGCGCTCGCGGCCGACGACAAGGTCCTGCTCATGGGCGAGGACATCGGCACGCTCGGCGGCGTGTTCCGCGTGACCGACGGGCTCAAGAAGGAGTTCGGCGAGAACCGCGTGCTCGACACCCCGCTCGCCGAGTCGGGCATCGTCGGCACCGCGATCGGGCTCGCGATGCGCGGATTCCGCCCCGTGTGCGAGATCCAGTTCGACGGATTCATCTACCCGGGCTTCGACCAGATCACGTCGCAGCTCGCGAAGCTCACCTTCCGGCACGAGGGCTCGCAGACCTTCCCGGTCGTCATCCGGGTGCCCTACGGCGGCCACATCGGCGCGGTCGAGCACCATCAGGAGAGCCCCGAGGCGTACTTCGCGCACACCGCGGGCCTGCGCGTCATCAGCCCGGCGACGAGCCACGACGCGTACTGGATGATCCAGCAGGCCGTGCGATCGAACGACCCCGTGCTGTTCTTCGAGCCGAAGAGCCGCTACTGGCAGAAGGGCGACGTCGATCGCGCCGCCCCCGAGACCGGGATGCACGCCTCCCGCGTCGTGCGCGAGGGCACCGATGCGACGCTCGTCGGCCACGGCGCGATGGTGTCGGTGCTGCTGAGCGCCGCCGAGATCGCCGCCGAGGAGGGCACGAGCCTCGAGGTCGTCGATCTGCGCTCGCTCTCGCCGATCGACTACGGCCCGCTGCTCGCCTCGGTGCAGAAGACGGGCCGCCTCGTCGTCGCCCAGGAGGCGCCGGGTCATGCGAGCGTCGGCTCGGAGGTCGCCGCCACGATCGCCGAGCGCGCGTTCTACTCGCTCCAGGCGCCCGTGCTGCGGGTGAGCGGCTTCGACGTGCCGTTCCCGCCCGCCAAGCTCGAGGCGTCGTACCTCCCCGACGCCGACCGGGTGCTCGAGGCCGTCGACCGGGCGCTCGCCTACTAGGAGGCAGAACATGGCACAGGAGTTCCCGCTCCCGGATGTCGGCGAAGGTCTCACCGAGGCCGAGATCGTCTCCTGGAAGGTGAAGCCGGGCGACACCGTCACGGTCAACCAGGTGCTCGTCGAGATCGAGACCGCGAAGTCGCTCGTCGAGCTGCCGTCGCCCTTCGCCGGCACCGTCACCGAGCTGCTCTTCGAGGAGGGCGCGACCGTCGAGGTGGGCGCCCCGATCATCCGCGTCGACTCGTCGGGCGGTGCGATCGAGCTGCAGGCCCCCGGTGGCGGGGACACGGTCGGCGAGGTCGCGGCACCCGCGGCGGCCGCGACCGCCCCCGAGGCGTCGGGCGCCGTGCTCGTCGGCTACGGCTCCCAGGGCGGTCACGGGGCGACCCGGCGCCGTCGACGGCCGGGCGCGGTGGCGACCACGGTCGAGGGCACGACGGCGGACGGCGCGAAGGCCTCGGCCCGTCGGCCGAGCGGCGGGATGCCGATCATCGCGAAGCCGCCGATCCGCAAGCTCGCGAAGGACCTCGACGTCGACCTCGCGACCGTCACGGGCACGGGCCTCGGCGGCGAGATCACGCGCGACGACGTCGTGCGCGGCGCCGAGCAGGCGAGCGTCTTCCGCAACATCGAGACCCCGGCCTGGCCGGCCGAGCGGGAGGAGCGCATCCCGGTCAAGGGAGTGCGCAAGGCGATCGCGAACGCGATGGTGACGAGCGCGTTCAGCGCGCCGCACGTGAGCGTCTTCACGGACGTCAACGCGACGCGCACGATGGAGTTCGTGCGGCGGCTCAAGGACTCGCCGCAGTTCGCCGGCATCCGCGTCTCGCCGCTGCTCGTGATGGCGAAGGCGGTCATCTGGGCGGTGCAGCGCAACCCCAACGTGAACTCGACGTGGACCGACACGGAGATCGTCGTGCACCACTACGTCAACCTCGGCATCGCGGCGGCGACCCCGCGCGGCCTCATCGTGCCGAACGTGAAGGATGCGCAGAGCCTGAGCCTGCGCGAGCTCGCGATGGCGCTCGAGCAGCTCACGGCGACCGCGCGCGAGGGCAAGTCGACGCCCGCCGACATGGCGAACGGCACGATCACGATCACCAACCTCGGATCGTTCGGGATGGACACGGGCACCCCGATCCTGAATCCCGGCGAGGTCGGCATCGTCGCCCTCGGCGCGATCAAGCAGAAGCCGTGGGTCGTCGACGGCGAGGTGCGCCCGGCCTGGGTCACGACGGTGTCGGCGGCGTTCGACCACCGCGTCGTCGACGGGGATGTCGCGAGCCGGTTCACGGCGGACCTCGCGGCCGTGATGGAGGAGCCTGCGCTCCTGCTCGACTAGCGACGCGGGTCGAGTGCCGCGGGAAGCGGTGGATTCCAACCCTTATTGAGAACCGTTTTGACAACGGTTCTCATCAAGGAGTAGCGTCGCGGTCATGCGCGTCCCCGCCCCGCTCCTCGCCGTGCCCGTCGTCGCCCTCGTGCTCGCGGGCTGCGCCCCCACCTCCGCGGCCGACGACGGCGTGCTTCGCGTCGTCGCCTCGACGTCGGTCTACGGCGACATCGCCGCGACCGTCGCGGGCGACCTGGCCGAGGTCGACAGCATCGTCACCTCGACCGCCCAGGACCCTCACTCGTACGAGGTGACCGCGCGCGACCGCCTCGCCCTCGAGAGCGCCGACCTCGTCGTCTACAACGGCGGCGGCTACGACCCGTTCGTCGAGACCGTGATCGAGGCGATGACCGCCGAGCCCGCGACGGTCTCGGCGGTCGTCGTCGCCGGACTCGTCGAGGGCGACGCGCACGAGCACGAGCACGAGGAGTCGGAGGAGGACCACGCCGAGGAGGAGGGCCACGAGGGCCACCACCACCTCGAGGGCGTCAACGAGCACGTCTGGTACGACCTGCACGTGATGGGCGAGGTGGCGCACGAGATCGCGCACGAGCTCGGCGAGCTCGACCCCGACAACGCCGACGTCTACGAGGCGAACGCCGAGGCCTTCCTCGCCGACCTCGCGGCGCTCGACGTCGACCTCGCGGCGCTCGCCGCGCGGGCGGAGGGACTCGGCGTCGTGATCACCGAACCCGTGCCGGGCTACCTCGTCGCCGAGGCCGGCTTCGACGACCTCACGCCCGAGGGCTTCAGCGAGGCGATCGAGGAGGGGTCGGACGTGCCGCCCGCGCTCCTCGCCGCGACGCTCGCCGCGGTCGCCGACGCGGCGATCGTCACCAACAACCCGCAGACCGGCGGCCCGGAGACGGCCGAGGTGCTCGCCGCGGCCGACGATGCGGGCGTGCCGGTCGTCGACTTCCTCGAGCTGCTTCCCGAGGGGAAGGACTACGTCGGCTGGATGCGCGACAACATCGCCGCGCTCTCCGCCGCGCTAGCGTGAATCCCATGAGCGACGCAGCCCTCCGGATCCGGGGGGCTGCGCTCTCGTTCGGCGAGCGTCGGCTGTGGGCGGGCCTCGACCTCGACGTCGCCCCCGGCGAGCTCGTCGCCGTGCTCGGCCCGAACGGCTCGGGCAAGACGAGCCTGCTGCGCGCGATCCTCGGACTCCAGCAGCTCGACTCCGGCACCGTCGAGGTGGCCGGGATGCCCGCGCGCCGCGGGCGGGGACGCGTCGGCTACGTGCCGCAGCAGCGCTCGATCGCGCCGGACACCGCGCTCCGGGCGCGCGACCTCGTCGGGTTCGGGGTCTCGGGGATGCGCTTCGGCCTCCCGCTGCCGTCGGCGCGCGACCGTGCCCGCGTCGATGCGCTGCTCGCGCGCGTCGGCGCGACCCGCTACGCGACGCAGCCGGTCGGGAGCCTCTCGGGCGGCGAGCAGCAGCGACTCCGCGTCGCCCAGGCGCTCGCCGGCGATCCGCGGCTCCTGCTGCTCGACGAGCCGCTCCTGAGCCTCGACCTCCAGCACCAGCGGGGGCTCGCCGACCTGCTCTCGGCGGAGCGCGCCCGCGGCGACGCCGGCATCCTCGTCGTCACGCACGACGTCAACCCGCTGCTCGGGCTCGTCGATCGCGTCCTCTACCTCGCGGGCGGGCGCTTCCGCGTCGGCACGCCCGACGAGGTGCTCCGATCCGACGTGCTGAGCGAGCTCTACGGCACGCCCGTCGACGTGCTCCGTTCGAACGGACGGCTCGTCGTCGTCGGCGCGCCCGATGCCGGCCACGCGCACCACGCCCACGACGAGGAGGGCGCCCGCTGATGGACTGGCTCGGCGACGTCTTCAACTTCGACGACTACGGCAGCCTGCTCTGGCTCGTGCGCAACTCGATCCTCGCCGGCGCCGTGCTCGGCCTCGTCGGCGGCCTGATCGGCGTCTTCGTCATGCAGCGCGACATGGCGTTCGCTGTGCACGGCATCAGCGAGCTGTCGTTCGCCGGCGCCGCGGCCGCGCTGCTCGTGGGCGCGGACGTCATCCTCGGCTCGATCACGGGCTCGGTCGTCGCGGCTCTCGTCATCGGGGCCTTCGGGGCGCGGGCGCGCGACCGCAACTCGATCGTCGGCGTGCTCATGCCCGCCGGGCTCGGGCTCGGCATCCTGTTCCTCGCGCTCTACCCGGGCCGCAGCGCTAACAAGCTGAGCCTGCTCACCGGCCAGATCATCGCGATCGACGACCCGGGCGTCGTGCGACTCATCATCGTGTCGGCCCTCGTGCTCGTCGCCCTGCTCCTCATCTGGCGGCCCCTCTCGTTCGCGAGCCTCGACCCCGAGTCGGCGGCGGCGAAGGGCGTGCCGGAGCGTGCGCTGTCGATCGGGTTCCTGCTGCTGCTCGGGCTCATCACGGCGGTCTCGGTGCAGATCGTGGGCGCGCTGCTCGTGCTCGCGCTGCTCGTGACCCCCGCCGCGGCCGCGCTGCGCGTCGCGACCTCGCCGCTCGTCGTCGCCCTGCTCGCGTCGCTCTTCGGTCTCGTCTCGGCGGTGGGCGGCATCCTGCTCGCGATCGCCGGGTCGCTGCCGATCAGCCCGTTCATCACGACCATCTCGTTCCTCATCTACCTCGCGTGCAGGGTCGTCGGCACGGCGCGCACGAGGAGGAGACGGGTACCGTTGACGGCATGAAGCGGAACACCTGGCAGCGGGAGGCGGTGCGCGACGCGCTCGACGCCTCGGCCGGGTTCGTGAGCGCCCAGGCGCTGCACGCCTCGCTCAAGGACGGCGGGTCGAGCGTCGGGCTCGCGACGGTCTACCGCGCGCTCGCCGATCTCGCGACCGAGGGCGATGCCGACTCGCTGCAGCAGGACGGCGAGAGCCTCTACCGCGCCTGCACCCCCGGCAAGCACCACCACCACCTCATCTGCCGCAACTGCGGCACGACGGTCGAGATCGAGGCCGACGAGGTCGAGCAGTGGGCGCAGGCCGTGGCGGCCCGGCACGGCTTCACCCGCCCGCAGCACGTCGTCGACGTCTTCGGCCTCTGCCCGAACTGCTCGACGGCCGGCTCCTCGCGCGCCTAGCCCCGTCGGCGCAGCAGAGTCATGACCTCGGCGTGCCGGGTCTGCGGGAACATGTCGAACAGCCGCGCCTCGACGAGGTCGTATGAGGGCATCGCGGCGAGATCCTTCGCGAGGGTGACGGGGTTGCAGCTCGAGTAGACGATCGTCGCCGGCCCGGTCCTCTCGAGCGACGCGGCGAACTCCGTCCCGAGCCCGCGTCGCGGCGGGTTCACGACGACGGCATCCGGTGCCGGGCGTCCCGCGGCGAACGTGCCCGCGTCGCCCACCTCGAACGCGACGCCCGGGATGCCCGCGTCGCGGGCGGTGAGCCGCGCGCTCTCGATCGCCGCGGCGGAGGTCTCGATGCCGACCACGTCGCGGCCGGGCGCGGCGAGGTGGAGCGCGAAGCCGCCGACGCCGCAGTAGAGGTCCCACACCGTGCGCGGCCCGATCCGACCGAGCCACTCCGCGGCCTGGGCGTAGAGCCCGGCGGCGATCGCCGTGTTCGTCTGGAAGAAGCCCCCCGGCCGCAGGTGCAGCACGACGTCGCCCGTGCGCATCGCCAGCGTCTCGGCCTCCGTCAGCAGCAGCTCGGTCTCACCCTCGAGCACCGCCTTGTGCTCGGGCTGGAGGTTGACGGTCAGCACGGCGATCGCCGGCAGCTCGGCGCGCAGCGTCTCGGCGTGCTTGCGGATGCGCGCGAGCGCCTCGGTCGAGCGCAGCACGAAGCGCACCATGAGCTCGCCGTCGGCCGACTCGGTGAGCAGCACGTTCTTCAGCTCGCCGCGCCGGTTCGGGATGTCGTAGGGCTCCAGCCGCGCGCGGGTGACGAACGCCGCGATCGCCGGCATCGCCGCGCGCAGGCCGGGCGCGAGGATGCCGCACTCGCGCAGGTCGGTGCCGCGCCGTCCGGCGTCGAGGATGCCGAGCGTGGGCGACTCGACGGTGCCGCCGACGACCATCTTCGCCTTGTTCCGGAAGCCGCTCTCCGGGCTCGCGGCGGCATCCCGCCACACCGCGTCCGGCCACGCCGCGAGCAGCCGCCGCGCCTCGGCGACCTTGCCGGCGAGCTGCTCGGGGTACGGCACCCCCATGAGCTCGCACGACCGGCAGACTCCCCGGTCGTAGTAGGCGCACTCCATGTTTCCCAAGCTAAGGTGTCAACCCGTCTCGCGCCCGTCGACGTCGGAGAGTCATGACCAGGAACCGCACAGCCCTCGCGCTGCTCGCGCTGCCGCTCCTCGCGGCGCTCGCGGGCTGCGGCGTCGGCGCGCCGCTTCCCGGTGCCGACGGACCGCCGACCACGCCGGATCCCGTGCCGACGACGCCCACCCCCGCGCCGACCGAGACCCCGGCCCCGACGGCCACCCCGACGC